>JBGVCE010000217.1:0-2530 GCA_045226235.1 Anaerobutyricum sp. | reverse complement strand
AAGCATGAAGGGGAAGGATATAGTTCATCGGGAGTAATAGGGCGGACAGGCATGGAGGCTTTGTATGAGGACCGGTTAAGGGGAAATTCCGGATGCAGTATTGTCATTGTCAATGAAAATGGGGATATAAAAGATTTTATTGTCGGGAGAGATGAAGATGACGGAGAAGATATCCATCTGACGATAGATTCCGGACTGCAGCAGATTCTATATGATGAGTATAAGGATACTCCTGGATGTGCTGTCGCCATCAATCCTTATACCGGAGAAGTCCTCGCTTTGGTCAGTACACCTTCCTACGATAACAACCTGTTTATTCTTGGCATGGATTCCGATACATGGGAAGAACTGAATAATGATGAGGATAATCCACTCTATAACAGGTTCCGGCAAGTCTGGTGTCCCGGGTCAACATTCAAACCGGTTACAGGGGCCATTGCTCTGCAGGAAGGAAGTATCGACCCCGACCATGAATACGATAGCGAGGGGCTCAGATGGAGAAAGGATGACTCCTGGGGATCCTACTATATCAAGACACTGCACGAGTATCAACCTGTAAATCTCAGAAATGCCTTGATTTATTCGGATAATATCTTTTTTGCCAAGACAGCACTGAAGATTGGAACAGAAGCTTTGGAAGAGAATTTGCTGAGATTAGGGTTTAGAGAGCAGATTCCTTTTCCTATTATCATGCATACATCAGAGTTTTCTGGAAAAGACCATATCAACTCGGAAATACAACTAGCGGACAGCGGATATGGGCAGGGAGATATGCTGGTAAATCCTCTCCACCTGGCAATGATTTATAGTGCATTTTTAAATCAGGGAGATGTTATAGAACCTGTTCTGGAATATAAGAAAAGCGTCAGTCCTGAAATCTGGATTCAAAGGGCATTTTCTGAAGAGACTGCGAGTATTATTTTGGATGATCTTAAAGCTGTAATTGAGGATCCGCATGGAACAGGGCACGGGGCTTACATGAGGGATATCTCCCTTGCAGGGAAGACGGGAACAGCCGAGCTGAAGGCATCAAAAGATGATTCATCAGGTACAGAAATCGGCTGGTTTGCCGTGATGACAACAGATCCGGAAGCTGATCATCCAATCTTGATCATCAGCATGGTGGAAAATGTAAAAAATCTTGGAGGAAGCGGTTATGTCGTGGAAAAGACCAGGCATGTTCTGGAACAGTACCTTCATATGGATCAGAATGATTGACAGTACCGGGAAGTTATGGTTGAGGATATTCAGCCTTTTGTTTATCGTTCCGATGATTTGCACCGGCTGTAAATGGAATGTTGAAGGAAACCCGGAAATGGCTGAAGAGGAAGCAAGACAGGATCTTATCCATATTATGGGGACTTATAAGGATATCTATAAAAGTGCAGACAAAGGAGAATCTGTCAATGTTGTCCTGGAGGATGATGTTATTCAGGATATTCAGGAGAAACTGGCAGAGTCCGGTTTGACAGTGTATACTTCAGTGCCCTACCAGAATATGCTTGGCTGGGACAAGATGAATCAATTTCTGCATCAATGTAAGAAAAGGATACCCTGCAGTCAGACGATCTATCAGGTTCATTATGATGGAGGTCTTTCAAGAGAGGAGTATCGTTTTGACGGAAAAGAAATGCAGTTGTTTTCCATAATTTCATCCTGGGATAGGTCGCAAACTCCGGTAATCGCCCAAATGGATGAATGCGGTATCAAAGAATGGTACTATTCGGGTAAAGGTTACTTTGGTTATCAATTGGATGTCCCGGAACCTCCGGAGGTCAGTGAGATTATAGATGGGAGCGTACTGGTAAGAATTCTTCCATTGGATCAGGAGTATATCACTTATTCCAGGAAATATGTACTTCCCATCGGATATGCGGGAAACAATCTGTTAAGTTCTGACTGGGATGCTGACCATATGGAGGATATAGACTATAACGGACTCTTTGAATCTTTTTACAGGATAGAATATGGGTGTCAAGGGATTTCACAGAAGGATTTTGAACGCCTAATGACCAAGTATCTGCCGGTTAGCCGAGATCAGGTTAGGGAGTATGCCGTCTATGATAATCAATCAGAAACATATCCATGGGAAGAACTGTTTTGCATGAATTTCTCACCGACATCTTTTGGAACTTCTCTGCCTGAAGTGGTGGATGTGAGAGAAAATCCTGACCGGACATTGACCTTGACCATAGACGCAGTTTGTGATCATGTCATATGTGATGATCATCTGATCACATCAGAATTAACTGTCCGGATCAATGATAAGCAGGAGATTAAATATCTTGCAAATCATGTCATCTCCGGAAAAAAGAACATACCGAAATATCAATACAGGATTCATTTACTCCAGAATCCCATATCAGACAGAATAGTCAGAGCGATGGTGTAAGCCGCTTTTCCTGTGGCCTTTTCATCTGCATGGATATTAACTGCAAAGTAATAAGTATGACTGTCCTTCTCTACAAATCCGACAAACCAGCCATTGATATCCTTTCCGTTTACCCGTCCGGTTCCGGTTTTGCCATAA
>JBGVCE010000216.1:0-2329 GCA_045226235.1 Anaerobutyricum sp. | reverse complement strand
CAGGAATAAATTTGCACATACCCTGCGTGAAATGATAAAAAGAGACCTCATTTCTATTATTGATTATAGTGGCATAAATGTCTTTGGAGATGTTACTGCCTCCGCTGCCATTATACATTTGATAAAAGGATCTGATGGTCAGACAATGATTTATAGAAAGGGAACAGATACGGAGCATACGCTAATAAGAAAAGACACCCTTGCCGAAAAGTGGCATTTTATTCCAAAGACTTCTGGCAAAAGGTTTGGGGATTATTATACTGTGCAGAACAGTGTAGCAACACTATATAATAAAGCATTTTTGATTTCAGAGTACGAAGATGATGAGGCATATGTTGTTGTCGATGGATATAAAATAGAAAAAGCTATTCTTCGTTATGCAGTCAGCACAAAATCCTGCAAAAAGAAAGACGGTAAAGATAGAATCATTTTCCCATATCGAAATCACGACGGCAGTTATGAGCGCATAACAGAAAGTGATATGGAAAAGAATTTCCCCGGGGCTTTAAGATATCTAGGGCAGTTTTCAGCTAACTTAGATGGGAGGGATAGTAGTGAAGGCGTGCTGTGGTATGAGTATGGAAGAACACAAGCCTTAAGTGAAATCTATGGTGAAAAGCTGATTATATCGATGGTTATAACCACAAAAGTCACTGCATATATGGCAGATGCCGAATCGGTTCCATACGCAGGCTACTTCATCAAAGCAAAGAATGAACAGGAATATGACTTGAATTTTGCAAAGGAATTGTTGGAAGCGCCGGAGTTTTATGAATATGTTCAGAATGTAGGTACCCCCACAACGGAGACATCATTCAGAATTTCAGTCAAAGATATTGAGAATTATACCTTTAATACTTGAGAGATAAAGGACATAGGTCATACACAGGACATTATATATGACTTGGGACAATAATATAGAAGAGGGGATAAACAATGCTTGATATAGGAACTAAAGCCCCGGCTTTTACTTTGCCGGACCAGAACGGAGAAATGAGAAGCCTTGCAGATTTCCAAGGTCAGAAGGTAATTCTGTATTTTTACCCGAAAGACATGACGGCAGGCTGCACTAAGCAGGCCTGTGCGTTTGGAGATCTGTATCCGCAGTTCCGGGAGAAGGGCGCTGTTGTTCTTGGCGTAAGCAAGGACAGCGTAGCATCCCACAAGAAGTTTGAGGAGAAATACGGCCTGCCTTTCACACTTCTCTCTGATCCGGAGAAGGAAGTGATTCAGGCTTATGATGTCTGGAAAGAGAAGAAGAATTACGGGAAGGTCAGCATGGGTGTTGTCCGGACGACCTATCTGATCGATGAGAATGGCATTATCATAAAGGCTTTTGATAAGGTGAAGGCGGCTGATAATCCGGCACAGATGCTGGGAGAACTGGAATGAGAATCATTATCTCCCCGGCAAAGCAGATGCGGGTGGATACAGATTCTTTTGCCTGCAAAGAGCTTCCGGTATTTATGGACAGGACGGAAGTCCTGATGAAATGGATCCAGAGTTTGTCTTATGAAGAACAGAAGAAGCTTTGGGTCTGCAACGACAAAATCGCCCGGCAGAACGCCGAGCGATTTGCGCATATGGATCTTCACAAAAATCTGACGCCTGCCTTACTGGCCTATGATGGCATCCAGTACACATACATGGCTCCGGCTGTTTTTGAGGATGGCCAATATGATTATGTGCAGGAACATCTACGTATTCTGTCCGGTTTTTACGGTGTAGTGAGACCGATGGATGGCGTGGTACCATACCGTCTGGAAATGCAGGCGAAGGCAGCAGTAGCGGGATACAGGAATCTCTATGACTTCTGGGGCGATGATTTGTACCGGGAAGTTATGGATGACAGCCGGGTTCTTATTAACCTGGCTTCCAAAGAATATTCAAAATGCATTGAGAAGTATCTGCAGCCAGAGGATCGCTATATTACCTGTGTATTCGGCGAGCTCGAAGGTGGAAAGGTCGTCCAGAAGGGCGTTTATGCAAAAATGGCCAGAGGCGAGATGGTACGTTTCATGGCCGGCATCCATGTCGATGAACCGGAGCAGATTAAAACTTTCAACTGGAGCGGCTATCATTTTGATGAGAGCAGATCATCTGATACGGAATATGTCTATATTCGGACAGATATTCCTGGAAAGAAATGAGTCGCTGGAGATTATGGCGTTATGAGTAAGCATAAGATGGTGGATGGACGTCTGCTTCAAATGGATAAAAGTTTCGGCCAGCTCAAACAGAAGCAGAGAGAAAAAATTGCGGAGTGGATGTATCAGGCCTACAAAAAGGGCGCTTCTGTAGCTTGGGTGGGTAAGTAAGCGCTGAATCT
>JBGVCE010000215.1:0-3695 GCA_045226235.1 Anaerobutyricum sp. | reverse complement strand
ACCAGATAAATGTGATTCTCCCCCTCGAAATGGATTCTTGACACGTCGAGATTATAGGAAGTAATCTTCTTGGTAATGAAGATGATGGTATCAAAATAATTCCCATCCACAGGTATCTTCTCTCCCAGAACCATCTTGTCAAATTTAACTCCTGTCACCACAGGAACCCCGTTGAGAAGCATGTTCCTGCTCTCCTGGGCGATCCCTTCGGAGTCAAAATACACATTTCTTTCCATATACTGAAAGACACCTGCCCGGATTCCTTCTTTCACCTTCACTTTAAGAACATGAGGCTTTTTTAGTGATACTGACATGGATACCTGATCGATGAAGGGAAGATAGGTATCCCCCATAAGCTTATTGACCACTATCATGGCAAGGGCATTGTCTACATAGTGCTGCTTTTTGATGGCACTGATCACTTCCTCTTCCGAGTAGGTTATATGATCGCTGGGTTCAATTTTCTCGATGGAAAACTCTTTGATGATAAAATAGATCCCGAGGCCTATTAAAATGAGGATCAGTAACAATGCGACCAGCTTATGAAATTTTCGGCTTTTTCTCCTTTGCACGAGAGCAAACCTACGCTCGTTCATATATCCTCCTTAAACTTCAGGTAACCCTTATCTGTACCAATGCACAAGCATCAGGAATCCATGCTTATAGCCGGAAACCATGGACGATCTCCTTGAATCTTCTGCCACGTTCTTCATAGTTTTTGAACATTCCCCAGCTGGCACATGCCGGAGACAGCAACACAGCATCACCCGGTTTTGCACAGTCTCTGGCATAGTCCATCGCCTCTTCGAAAGACTGTGCATGTACCACCGGAGAAAATCCCATCCTGGCGGCAGTATCCGCGATGGCATCTGCCGTTGCGCCCATGACGATCAGGCATTTAACTTTATCTCCGAAGGCTCCGATCCATTCCTCATAGCTTGATTTCTTGTCGTATCCTCCTCCAAGAAGTACCGTAGGTTTTACCATAGCCTGGATGGCCTTGATGGCTGCATCCGGGTTGGTTCCTTTGGAGTCGTTATAGTAATCTACGCCATCCACGGTGTCTACATATTCGATGCGGTGTTCCACCGCTGTAAAGGACATGACGCCCTTTCTGATCGCTTCTGCTGGAACGCCCATATAATAGCATATCCCGATGGCTGCCAGTATATTTTCATGATTATGTCCCCCAAGGAGACGAATCTCCTTAAGAGAACAAACCGGGATATCCTGGCCCTCTTCTCTGATAATAAATGTATCATCCTTAAGGATGATTCCCTCTTCCAGATCTTCTTTCCGACTGAACATTACCGGTCTGGCACTGGTTCTGTCTGCCATGCCTCTGGTGATGGGATCATCATAATTGAGGATGATGACATCCTCCCTGGTCTGATTCCTGGAGACAGAGAGTTTGGTATCCCCGTAGACCTCCATGGTGCCGTGACGGTCCAGATGGTCCGGAGTAAGATTCAGGACTGCGCTGACCGCAGGTTTAAAATCCACGATGGTCTCCAGCTGAAAGCTGCTGATTTCTGCCGCGATGACAGAATCCTCCCTGGTATCCAAAGCAACGCTGGTATAGGGGATTCCGATATTACCCACCACAAATACGGATGGGTAATGCTCCTCCAGGATCTTACCCACCAAAGCAGTGGTAGTAGTCTTCCCATTGGTTCCGGTGATGGCAGCGATACGTCCCTTTGAAAAATGGTAAGCCAGCTCAATTTCTCCCCAGACGGGTTTCTTCTTCTCATAAAATACTTTGGCAATTGGTTTGTCCGTGGGAATACCGGGAGACATGACCAGCAGGTCAAACCGGTCTGCAAGCTCGGGAGTCACCTGACCCAGAACAAAATCCAAATCCATACCATCCGGAACTTTACTCCGGATACTCTCTTTATCCAAATCCACATTGCCGTCATAGATGGTGGCAGGGATGCCTGCTCTCCCCAGAAGCTGGGCAGCTCCGACTCCACTGACACCTGCGCCGGCAATCAATATTTTCTTATCCGTTAAATCCATGTTAACCTCTCATTTTCATGGTAAATGTTTAAAAGGCCAGTAATCCGATCAGGCATAACACAGCGGTAGTGATCATAAACATGGACACTACTTTTGTCTCAGGCCATCCCCCCAGCTCGAAGTGATGGTGGATCGGTGCCATTCGGAATACTCGTTTCTTGGTACGCTTATAATATCCCACCTGAATGATGACAGATACTACTTCCATAAAATAAATGAATGCTATGATTGGAAGGAACAGTGGTATCTTTAACATGAAGCAGGTAGATACTACAAATCCTCCCAGAGCCAGTGATCCGGTATCCCCCATAAAAACCTTGGCCGGGTTGGTGTTAAAACACAGAAATCCCAGCAGGGCGCCGATCATGGCACTTGTAACAGGTTCCAGTCCTGTGTTTTGTCCCACGGCGATTACTGTGAGGAAAAGAGCGATGACGGAAGTAACACTTGAGGCAAGTCCGTCAAGACCATCCGTGAAATTTGCTCCGTTCACCGTTCCCAAAGCCACAAAGATCAGGAAAGGAAGATAAAATATTCCTAAATCCAGGGTTCTTCCTGAGAGAAAGGGAATGATGATATCTGTTCCGATACCGGAAAACCTTACCATATAGATCCCAAACAGGACTGCTACGACCAACTGCCCCAGCATCTTCTGAACCTCGGTGAGACCAAGATTTCTCTTCATGACAACTTTGATATAATCATCGGCAAAACCAATGAGACCAAATCCAAGAGTTACCAGAACAACCGGAACAATGGCAGGATACATAGGAAAGTAAAAAGCACAGCCGGCGATCAGTCCGATTATGATCAGCACACCACCCATGGTGGGGGTTCCGGTTTTCTTTAGATGGGACTGTGGACCGTCTTCCCTGATATACTGTCCGAATTTTAATCTATGTAAGAATTTTAACATCCCGGGCCCAAGAATCTGGGTGACCAGGAAAGCAATTAATGCCGGAATCGCTATGGTGTAATACATATCTAAAACCTCCATCATCCTTGTAGTATTTTTGCGCAAGCCTAATACAGTATAATCCGACTCCCGGATTTAATCAATGAAAAGATTTCAAAACTTGATTTATGTTTCTTATTTTTTCTTATTTTTTTTGATGAATTCGTTAAGATAATACTCTTTTTTCTCCCCGCCGGAGCTCTTTTTCTTGGTGGGCTGGATATCCAGGATATCCACGATTGCCTTCATGCACTCTCTTTCCAGTCCCACTGCCAGCCTGGCATTGTCCTGGTGCTCTATGTGCGGTTCGTCAATAGTAACATAGATCAGAACCTGCGGATCATCCACCGGTGTGAACCCCATGAAGGAAATGTAATAGTCCTTCTTATTTCTAGGGAGTTTCTCGGCGGTACCTGTTTTTCCTCCGATGTCATAGCCGTCAATCTGAGCTTTTACACCGGTACCTGATAGCACAGTTTCTCTCAGATAAGAGCGGATCCGGCTGGAAGTTGCTGAGGAGATAGTATTTCTCAAAACCTCTTTCTCCTTTGTCTCAACGATATCTCCCTTATTATTCTGAATCTCCTTCACAATATGCGGCTGGTAATAATACCCTCCATTGATCAGAGATGCAAAACCACTGGCCATCTGGATCATGGAGCAGTTGAAGTTCTGTCCGAAGGCATTGGTTGCCAGGGAAGTCGAGTTCCCGTAATTG
>JBGVCE010000214.1:0-4415 GCA_045226235.1 Anaerobutyricum sp. | reverse complement strand
ATTCTTCTCAAGGGGAATCCCATGGCTTTGATACTGAACAGTTTTCGTAAATGTATCTTATATGGTCAGATGCCGAATCTGAAATGGCTGCTGTTCTGGTTTGTCCTGGCAGTGATCATAGCCATATTCGGTGTGCGTAAGATCTACAAAAATGAAAACAGTTATGTGAAAGTAATCTAATGAGGTAACGTATATGGAAGAACGTAAGGAACAGCTGGAGGAAAGAATCCTGCCGGAGGAGACAGATCAGCCGGTGGACATGACTCAGCCAGATAATCCAAACAATATAGAAGAGGAAGAGGTGCAGGAGAAAGAAGAGAGGTTCATAAGCACCAGGAGTGCCATCAGTGTACGAAATGTATGTATTGAGTACAGAAGTCTGAAAGCACAGTCCATCAAACAGAACTTCTTCAAACTGCGAAAAGTAAAACAGGAGGTCTTCCAGGCGGTTCGTAATGTTTCCTTCGAGGTGAAGGAGGGACAGATTCTGGGAATCACCGGGAAGAACGGAAGCGGAAAGTCCACTATGCTCCGTGCCATCGCCGGAATCTTTTCCGCGGACAGCGGAGAGATCGATCTTCATGGACATTCCATCTCATTACTTTCCATCGGTGTTGGTTTTAACAAGGAGTTAAGTGGAAGGGAGAATATCCTCCTCTCCGGTATGCTGCTGGGATTCAGTGAGGCAACCATCAAGGAGCGGATGAATGAGATCATCGAGTTCGCCGGAATCGGAACCTTTATCGATATGCCGGTAAGAACTTATTCCAGTGGTATGTACTCAAAGCTGGCCTTCTCCATCACCGCCGTTCTCGAGACGGAAATCATGCTGATCGATGAGGTATTGAGTGTAGGTGATGAGAAATTCAGAAAGAAAAGTTATGAGAAGATGAAGGAACTGATCTCCAAGCGTGACCGTACTGTGGTAATCGTATCCCACAGTTTGTCCACTTTGGAAGAGCTTTGTGATGAGGTTATGTGGATGCATGACGGCGAGATCGTTATGCTCGATACACCTGAGATCGTCCTTCCCGTCTACAGAGACTTTATGAAATAAAACAGATAGAATAAGCCGGCTGAATGCCGGCTTTCTTATTAAAATGATCCACAAAGTATTTTAGGAGATCGGTATGCTGCTATTTTGGAAAATCCTGTTAACAGAGTTTATCGCCGAGATGGGAGATAAAACACAATTAATGCTTATAGCCCTTACATCCAAATACAAGATCAGAGATATCCTGATCGGCACAGCCGCTGCCATTATGGTATTGAATGGCATCGCTGTCCTGGCCGGGGGATTTGTCAGTGAGTTTGTTCCCACCTGGCTCATCCGGCTCATCGCTGCCTGTGCCTTCATGTATTTTGCCCTCTCTACCCTGGCGGGGGAAGATGAAGAGGAAGAGGAGACTGGTGAAGGGAAAGCAGGTCTCTTATCCCGCTTTGCTGCTCTTGCGGTATTCTCCACTTTTTTTGTGGCAGAGCTGGGGGATAAGACACAGCTTACTGCCATCACCTTCGGGGCAAATGAAGGACTCAGCTCAGGGCTGATCGTATGGTCCGCCTGCTGTATCGGGCTCTTTGCGGCGGACATCCTGGGAATGATGGCCGGTTATCTGCTGAAGAGTAAGATGCCGGAAGGATTCCTTAACGGAATCGCCTTTCTGGTATTCTCCGTTTTCGGGATAGTCACGCTAAGGCAGGGACTGATTATGTTGCTGGGGGAAAATGATTCGAGAGTAATGGTGATCCTGCTGGTTGCTGCTGCTATATTTGTGGTGGCATGCGGAGGGATCCTGCTGAGAAAAAGGAAATTAAAAACAATCTGATAGATAGCTGATGGAAGCAGTCACAGAGAAATCTGTGGCTGTTTTTTTATGAGTTTTACATGTAAACATGACAGCATGTTCTGCCGCGCGGCGCTGGATAATATAAGTCCGGATTGCTCCGTGCTTTCGCACTCCTGCAATCCTCCAAGCAGGATCTCGCTCCGCAGCATACTGCTTCGCTTCGATTCTGCTTGTCGTCACTAATGCATGGTCGTTTTTGCCTGCAAGCAGTCAAACGTCCCTGCATTGTGACTGGACTTATACACAGATGTTACAAAATTATTAAAAAAAGTGGGATTTAATGTTGCATTTCGTTCAAAAGTGGGTTAGAATAGTTTCAAGTGGTGAATTGTGGTGAAAAGTGTCATTTTGTGGTAGGAAAATGGAGAAAGGGGTGAGATAAGTGCTCAAAGGTCAAGCGCAGCATGGCTTGGATGCCAAAGGGCGTCTTATCTTGCCGGTAAAGTTTCGGGAAGATCTGGGCAATCGTTTTTGCCTGACGAAGGGATTTGAAAAATGCCTTTATCTGTTTCCTATGGAAGAGTGGGATAAGTTTTCTGCCAGCCTGGAAGAACTGCCTCCCCTTCATAAAGACACCAGACGTCTGAAGAGACATTTTATTGGAAGCTCTGAGGATGTGGAGCCGGACAAGCAGGGTCGTTTCCTGATCCCACAGCCTCTTCGTGACTATGCACAGATTGCTAAAGATGTGCTTATCATCGGAATGTTGGACCGGGTGGAGATCTGGGGCCTCGAATACTATCATGAATTTGAGGAAAATGAAGATGAATCCATATCTGATATTGCAGAGAACCTGGCCTTTTAGGGAGGTAAGATATGGAATTTAAGCATAAACCGATCATGCTGGAAGAGACGATCGCATCCCTGGATATCAAGCCGGATGGAATCTATGTAGATGGTACCCTGGGTGGTGCCGGTCATTCTTCAGAAATCGTCAGGAGGCTGACTCAGGGAGGGCGACTCATCGGGATCGATCAGGATGGGGATGCCATAGAGGCAGCATCCAGAAAGCTGGAGCCCTATAAGGATCAGGTTACCATCGTCCGCAGCAACTATGCACAGATGAAACAAAGGCTGGAGGAACTGTCCATCTATGGGGTTGACGGTATCCTGCTGGACCTGGGAGTGTCTTCATATCAGCTGGATAATTCAGACAGAGGATTCACTTACCGGGAAGATGTCCCGCTGGATATGCGTATGGATCAAAGACAGACACGGACTGCCAGAGACATCGTGAACCAGTATTCGGAGATGGAATTATATCGTATCATCCGGGATTATGGTGAAGAGAAATTTGCCAAGAATATCGCAAAACACATTGTGAAGTTCCGGGAAGATCAGGAGATTGAGACCACCGGTCAGCTGACGGAGATTATCAAAGCAGCGATTCCCAAGAAGGTCCGCATGACTGGCGGACATCCTGCAAAGAAAACATTTCAGGCAATCCGCATCGAGCTGAATCAGGAGCTGGATGTGCTTAAGGATAGCCTGGAGACCATGATCGATCTTCTAAATGACGGAGGGAGGCTATGTGTTATCACATTTCATTCCCTTGAAGACCGCATCGTGAAGAATATATTCCGGACTTGTCAGAGTCCATGCATCTGTCCCCCGGAATTTCCCGTCTGCGTCTGCGGAAGGGTATCAAAGGGACAGGTAGTCACACGTAAACCAATTGTACCTGGAGAGGAAGAACAGTTGGAGAATCCTCGTTCTAAGAGTGCAAAGCTGAGGGTATTTGAACGGAGAATCATAGATTAACAGATACGGGGTTAAGAAAGATCTATGACAGTAGTTTGGAGGGGTAGCAGAGATGTCGTTAAATAACACAACGGAACGTTTTAATTACATTTACGGGAACACAGCAAGGAAAATTGAAGAAGTCCCATATGAATATGAGTTTGAAGGCACCTCTCCCCGAAAAAGAAAACCTGTCACCAAGCCCGACAGAAGGAGAAGACCCAAGAAAATCGTCAAGACCCACGAGGCTTTTGACTGGAGATTCACAGTTATGACCATCCTGGCCGTTGTTGTAATTTTTACCGCAGCGCTCTTCTATGTGAGAGAAATCTCCAGGATGAATCATATGGCTGAGACCGTAAAAGAATTAAGAAAAGAAAAAACCGACCTGCAGTCCAGGCAGGTTTCCATCCGCTCCGAGCTAAACAGTGTAGTTAATCTGGACAGCATCCGGGACTATGCGGAGAAGGAATTGAATATGGTTTATCCGGAGCATGATCATATTATCTATTATTATCAGGATTCCAGTGATTATTTCCGGCAATATGAAAGTGTGGATAAAAAATGAGATATCTGATATAGTTATAACAATATGTTATAATTATGAATCAGGTTCTCATGATAACAGGATAGACAGGTGGTTAGATGGCAAATAATACGAAGAAAAAATTGCGTCTGACAGAACAGCTAAGGGGCAAAATTATGATTACCTATCTCGTAATCATTTGCCTCTTTTTGATTTTGATTGGACGTATTGTTATATGGAATATCTTAAAAGGTAAGGATTATACTACCACAGTGTTGGGAACGCAGACGGACAGCAGCTCC
>JBGVCE010000213.1:0-2245 GCA_045226235.1 Anaerobutyricum sp. | reverse complement strand
CCACGGTCCTCATGGCATAGATCAGTTTATCAATATGCTCATCCTGTATATTTCTGCTGTTCCAGTAGCGCTGAATACTATAAACTTTTCCATATTGGAGGAAAGCATCCATACCGGACAGCAATTCACTTAATTCCAGCCTTTCCTTCTGGTTTTCAATGGGGCTGGTAAACAGAGAAGGCTGATAGGTTGTAGTAATGATTTCCTGTATATCGATATTTTTCTTCTTCTCATTTTGCAGCATGAACAAAACATTGATCAATGTGTGGGAATCTGCTATGTCCATTCCTTGCAGATCGACGTAGACATTCACACCGGAGCGGTTTCCCTCCATGATACTCTCCAGAATATTAGGCAGATTTCCCATGCGAAGGTTATTCTCCCCTTTGGGGATCGTGGGTACAAACTGTACGGTGATATCTTCATTCAGATTCAGGGAATCCATCTTATGGGACCGATGCAGGAGCATAAAAAGATAATGCTTGAGCCATCCGGTTTTCTTCCGGTCCATATCCGGAAGGCTGCCAACCATCTCATCAAAAACGCTCTGGTCCAGATTAAGCCGGTGGAAAATCTCATCCAGCTTCTCCCCTTCTTTCTTTAATCCCTGTTTCTCACAGAAAGAATGAACGGCCTCTAGAATCACTTTCCGTTCCTCACCTCTGATCTCATCCAGCAGATCATTTCCTTCGATGTCTACCCTGTTTAGAAACTGCATGATACGATAACAGAAGAACTTGTATTCAGAATACATTTCCGGAACCGCGGCGCTGTAATCACAATAATCTCTCAGAGCCACTTCCTCACGGGTATTCTCGTCACCCAGTTCGGAGGAAGGCCCCAGGACGATGATCTTATCGATCGGTACTTTTGATAAAATATATTTTGCACCGGCCTCCGCGGTGGAAATACCCTCACAATATTTCTGATCTCCGTTCTCATCATAGATAAAATAGTTATGTCTGGTATAATCAAAGGTATTCCCTAAAGTTGTAAGTAATATGTTTCTTTTCATCACATAGCCCTCTTTCTTCCTGGCTTATCCATATCTATATATATGATACTACAAAATGGGGGTTATTTCCATCTTAAGATAAGAAAGGGATAAGATGAACGAATTGGCCTTTCAGTTGAATTTGCTTAAGGAATAGTGTATAAAAGAAGGTGTAAACACATCTGTCTGACAGGATAAAGGAGAAATGTATGAAAAAGAAAATATTCCTAATCACATTATTGCTCATGGCTGCATGGATGGGGTTTGCTTCCTATCGCAGGGTTGAAGCTTATACTTCAAGTTATACCATCTATGTGAACCGGAAAACCAACATCGTAAATGTGGTAAACAACAAGACGAAAAAAGTGGCCCGGGCTATGTATTGTTCCACCGGCATCAACTACAGGACCATTAAAGGCACCTACCGGACAAAAGAAAAACTGCGCTGGCATGCTTTGTACGGCGGTGTTTACGGACAGTATTGCACCCGGATCTCCGGTGCATATCTCTTCCATTCTGTGCCTTATTTCTCGGTTAGTAACAAGGCGGTGGAGACAAAAGAGTATAATAAACTGGGCAGGCAGGCTTCCAAGGGCTGTGTCCGCCTGGCGGTGGTGGATGCCAAATGGATCTATAACAACTGCAGGATCGGAACCACTGTGGTTATCGGAGAAAGCAGAAAGCTGAAAAAACCAAGCCGCAGGCTTCTGAAGATCTCAACGAAAAAAAAGGCCGGATGGGACCCCACAGATCCCAATTCCGCCAACCCCTACTACCCTACCTTAAAGCTGGCCAAGAAATCCTACAAGACGGTGAAAAAGGATTCTGATTTTGATCCCCGCTCCGTCATCAAGGTTTCCTCCAGATTTACCAGTAAGGACATCCTCCTCTCCAAGGTGAAGATTATCGGAAGGGTGGACACTTCTAAGTTAGGTTCTTACAAATTAAAATACACACTGAAGGATCCGGCGACGGAATTAAAGAAAACCCTCACCGTAACCTTTAAAGTTGTGAATCCTTAATTAATGCCATTGATTATCTCTCCCCACTTTTGCATCGTATTAAAGAATGTAATCATTCAATAGCAGGCAAGAGTTGGGGGGAGAAACTATGAAATCTGAGATTAAAAAATTCAGTTTTATCGTTTTAATATTAGTTGCCGCTATATGTTGCGGTATGATGGCAGAACTTTGTACCAGAGCATCAACAAACAGTTATACCATCTATGTAAACCGTCAGAGTAATATCATT
>JBGVCE010000212.1:0-2432 GCA_045226235.1 Anaerobutyricum sp. | reverse complement strand
TAAGATCGGATCAGGAGATGGCTGGTCAGGTAGGTGAAAGTGCAAGAAGTATTCAGCGTTATATTCGTCTCACGGAACTCATTCCCGATCTTCTTGATATGGTAGACAGGAAACGTCTTAATTTCACCATAGCTGTCGATATCTCTTATATCGATAAACAGACTCAGCAGTGGCTTTATGAGTACATCCGGGAGAATGGATTCATCAAACCCAATCAGATATCCGCTCTCCGGAAATATCTTGACCAGGAGAATACTGCCATGACCCAGCAGCTTATGATTAGTATACTCAACAGCGTGATCCCGATTAAAGCTCCTGCAAAGAAGGTTACATTTACAGAGCAGAAGTTATTGAAATATTTTACTGCCGACTACAGTTCAAAAGAGATGGAGCAAGTGATCATTTCCTTGTTAGAGGATTGGAAGAAGAAACAGGAGGAATAACGATGATAATGGACTATTTCTATGGAACGCAGGCAGACCGGTTTTCTTTTATCCCTATCCCCAAGACTCTTATGACAGAAAAGGTCTTTTCAAGGCTTCACAGCTGGGCCAAGATCACCTATGGATTTCTGATGGACCGGATGAAGTTTTCCCTTAAGAATCAATGGGTCGATGATGAAGGTCTGGTCTATGTCGTCTATCCTCTGGATGAAATCCAGGAGGATATGGGGATATCAAGGAAACAGGCAGAAGGGTATCTTGAAGAACTTGAACAGGCAGGTCTACTAGAGAGACGGCCTCAGGGCTTTGGCTTGCCGGACAGAATCTATCTGAAAAGGATCCTTTACGAGAGGTGTTAAATATTAGAAAAATGAACGGAGAGGAGGGAATGTATGTCGGAAAAAGTGACTTTTAAATATTTTGAAGGACAGGATGCGGAGCAGTTTTCGTTTTACCGTATCCCAAAGCAGCTGTTCACGGTCAGCTATTTCAAGGGTTTATCTTCTGACGCAAAGATTTTGTATGGATTGATGCTGGATCGGATTTCGCTGTCAGTCAAAAATCACTGGTTCGATGAAGAGAACCGGGCTTATATCTATTTCTCCATCGACGATGTGATGGAACTGCTGGGTTGCGGTAAAAACAAGGCGATCAAATGCATGAAAGAGCTGGATGTGGAAACCGGAATCGGACTGACCCAGAAAAGGCGCCAGGGATTTGGCAAGACCAATATGATCTATGTGAAGACATTTCTAGTGGAATCCCAGGCTGTGGAGCAAACTTCTGTAACAGAACAGAGAGTTGACAGATCTGGGGAGAACAAAGCTGATTCAGTAATCTCTGTGGAGGAAAACTGTCAGACTGAGGCAGAAAAGAAAGAAAACCGTATAGATTCAGGTGTCAGCAACCTTGAAATGAGGATTTCGGGCCATATGTCAGAGGAGGAAATGACTGCAGAGAAGTCCCAAAAGCAAACCAATGGCATATCCAGCCCGGATACAGAAGTTTATAATGTAAACCTCATGAAGTTTCGTAATCAAACTTCTAGAAGTCCCGAAAATAAACCTCTAGAAGTTTACATTTCAAACCCTAATAATACTGAATATAACAAGACTGAATATAGTGATCTTAAATCGTATCGTATCTTATCTGGGGATACTATGTTTACAGGAGACAGAGATATCGATAAGATACGATGTGATTTTGGAAACACAGGAGATAGTCATGAGGCAACTACAGCCATTGGACATGAGACAGGGAAGATCTATGCCCTGGTCAGGGAAAACATTGATTTGGATGATCTGCTGAAGGCCCGGGAACAGGATAGAGACCTGATCTTGGAGATATACAGTCTGATCGTTGAGATGGTATCCTGCAGGAGCGAAGAGATTGTAATCTCAAGCAACAGGTATCCTGCAGAAATTGTCCGGAGCCGGTTTCTGAAATTACGCTATGACCATATCGTTTATGTCATGGACTGCCTCGACAAGAGCACAAATAAAGTCAAGAACATCAGAAAGTATCTCCTTGCGGCACTCTTCAATGCACCGGCAACCATAGACGGCTATTATCGGGCAGAAGTCAGGCATGATATGCCACTGATAGCACAGGGATTGCTCTGGGAGTGAGAAGTGTGAAGAATTTAACATTGATTATACCTTCTGCTCTATCCTGGGCTATTACAGGCTAAATATCGGTCAGCAGTAAACGTCAATAGTAAGATTGATTATAAGAATATCAAAAATAAGATCTTTGAAAAAAGAGAGGTGGAGAAGATGATGAAGGAAAATGTAAGGAGTTATGGCATGAGTCCACTGTTAAAGAGTTTTCTTTTAGTGTTGGTCTTTGGGATAGTGGCGATGCCCCTTGTAGGGCTCTCCCTAATCCTGAGAAGAGACAGCGGTCCGATAACAAGGGTGTTAGGGCTTGTCATGTTGTTGGTTGCGATTGCTGCATGGGTTTATCTGGTATTTTATTCGATCCACTGAG
>JBGVCE010000211.1:0-6164 GCA_045226235.1 Anaerobutyricum sp. | reverse complement strand
TAATGGCAGCCTGAATAACCTATCTGATTGCCTGTATTATTGAGTTTTCAAGGATCTAAGCCCATTTGAGGTATGGGAAGTTTGAGTTATTAATAATAAACATAAATAATAAAACAGGAGGAATATCATGGCAGTAAATATCTTAGAAGGAAAATTAGTAGGCGGCGACGAGAGAATCGGTATCGTATGCCCGAGATTTAATGAATTTATCGTAAGCAAATTACTGGGGGGAGCCCTGGACGGTCTGGTTCGCCACGGTATCAAGGAAGAAAACATCGATGTAGCATGGGTTCCCGGCGCATTTGAACTTCCCCTGATCTGCCAGAAGATGGCTGATTCCGGAAAATATGATGCAATCATCGCCCTGGGTTCTGTAATCCGTGGTTCAACAAGCCATTACGATCTGGTATGCAACGAGGCTGCTAAGGGTATCGCTCAGGTAAGCCTGAAGGCTAAGATGCCGGTACTGTTCGGTGTAATCACCACAGAGAATATCGAGCAGGCCATCGAGCGCGCCGGTTCCAAGGCAGGCAACAAGGGCTACGAGTGTGCGCTTGGCGCCATCGAGCTGATCAATCTTCTGAAAACCATGGATGAATAAGAAGACACGAGACGAAATATAAGACCTGCAAGATAGAACTTGCATTTTTGCAGGAGATGTTTTATACTGACATCTGACTCATGAGATATAAGAGCAATCTAAACAAATACAGGAGGAATGATGTCATGGCTGCACAGGTTACAAAACAGACCTTAATCGGTGAGATGCTTCAGATGGATATGGGAATCGCTGCCATCCTTATGGGTGCCGGCATGCACTGCGTAGGCTGCCCGTCTTCCGCTATGGAGTCTCTGGAAGAGGCTTGCATGGTTCATGGAATGGATGCAGACGCCGTACTGAATGCAATCAACGAATATCTTGCTCAGAAATAATAGAGCATAGCGATCATTCGTGAGATAAGAAAGCAAAAGAGGGTATAGAGAAAATCATACAGGTTTTCTCTATACCCTCTTATCATCTTATTTTGTCTGTAGATCAGCCTTTTCCGTTGACTTCCTGCAGAGTCTCTAAGGCATCCGATTCCAGGATCAGCTTAAAGTGCTCTTTAAAGTAGGATAAGGAAGCATAGGAAGTGTCGATGCACTCTCCGTGATCGGCACAGATGGTGCAGGCCCGGTCGTAGAGCTTCTGGTCTGTTCCTTTGCGGAGAAGAGTCAGGTAATATACTCCCTGCACCGGATCCTTATACAGGATACTATCCCCACGATAGAAGGGGGTCAGATAAGCGCTGAGCCTGATTACCTCATCCAGGGAGACGAAGGCATACACCTGGTCTGCCATAGGATGGGGAGCCTCTGTCTTCGTCTGTTTTTTAAGGTAGTCCTGCTTTGCCGCAGCGATGGCCTTGTTGAAAGTCTCCAGCACATCTACGTGGCCGTTTTCCCCATCTTCCCGGGAGTCAGTTTCATCGTGGGAGGGATTAGAATGGAAAGGAAGAGCATCCATCTCATAAGTAAGATCCTCATCATCCTCCAGGTCTTCCATGTCCTCCTCGTTTGCCATGGAAGAAAAACGGGAGAAACGGGTATCCAGCACATCCGGATCCTCCACCTTGGTAACAACCAGGATCAGACAATCCAGGGAAACCGGGATGGCCTCGATCATAAGGGGAATATTATCCACTTCGAATCCACAGTCTGCGGCAGCCTTTTCCATCATATCGCGAAAAAGGGCTTTGGCCTTGGGGGATCCATAGGCCAGTTCGGAAAGCCGCAGTTCTCTCTGCTCCAGGTCTTCTTTATCCAGAATACAACGAATCTGATTATCATTCAGTTTCTCAATCTTCAAAATATATCACATCCTTTAGGTTAATCCTATCTGAATTCATGGTGTGTATAGTATATACATTAATTCGCAAACTGTAAAGTATCAATCTTTATGTAGTTTACCAAAAAAATAATATTGTCAAATATTGGAAAATATGTTATAATGCGGGATACAGTAAAATCATCTTGTGGCAGTTTATTATTTTCCACCAACCAGACACCTCAGGGCGTCCTGGGGTGTCCCTTTTTTGAAAAATTAATAGTTTTAATGGCATTTTTATACAAGGGATGATAAAATGAAGTATAATGCTCATCACAGAGAGGGATTTTTCCTTACTGTTGTGAAGCAATATCCATTGAAACATAGAGGTGAGTTTATTGCATACAGATTATATTGATCTCGGGGCGATCTCTGAGGAGGAAAGGGAGTACGCCATGGAGGAAGCCGGAGAGATCATCCGCCGGGGCGGCCTGGTGGCATTTCCCACAGAGACCGTGTATGGCCTTGGAGCTGACGGCATGAATCCGGATGCCTGTGCCCGCATATATGAGGCCAAGGGGCGGCCCTCGGACAACCCGCTGATCCTCCATATCGTGGATATGAAGCAGGTGGACCAGATTGCCAGGGAGGTCAGCCCGGATGCCAGAAAGATCATGGAGGAATTCTGGCCGGGGCCTCTGACGGTGATACTGCCTAAGAAAAATACGGTTCCGGCGAGGGCCACGGGAGGACTGGATACGGTAGCGATCCGTATGCCATCCCACCCTGACGCCCGGGAATTCATCCGGAAGAGCAGGAGGATCATCGCAGCACCAAGCGCCAATGTATCCGGCAAACCCAGCCCCACCCTGGCAGAGCATGTCTATGAGGATATGAAGGATAGGATTCCCATGATCCTTGACGGAGGGGCCGTGGGGATCGGGATAGAATCCACCATCGTGGACATGACAGGGGAATGCCCGGTAATCCTGCGACCGGGTTACATCAGCAGAGAGGACATCGCCGAAGTAATCGGCCGGGCGGAGATGGATCCTGCCATCGCCGGCCGGGAGATGCAGGAAGGTGTTGTGGCCAAAGCACCGGGTATGAAATATCGTCATTACGCCCCAAAGGGGCAAATGATCCTGGTGGAAGGGACATCCGCCAATGTTATAGGAAAAATTAACGAGTTGACTAAGAAAAGACAGACAGAAGGCTACCGGGTAGGAATCATCGCAACGGATGACACCCTTAGCCAATATCAGGAAGGGATTATCAAGAGTATCGGTTCCAGAGAACACACGGAAACCGTGGCCGCTAATCTCTACCGGGTGTTGAGGGAGATGGATGAATCCGGAGCCGACTACATTTATTCGGAAAGTTTCTTTACAGAACCCATGGGAGATGCCATCATGAACCGAATGCTGAAGGCAGCGGGATACCGTGTTATCTCGGCTGACGAGGCCTGAATCGTCAAGACGATTCCGATTCAATAGGAGGTGGTTAGGTGAGTGATTATACCATCATTCTGGTCGGAGAGAATAATCTAACCAGAAGTATTCTGGCGGAAGCCATATTAAAGAAGATATTCCAGCAGAAAAACATTGAAAATGTAAATGTGATCTCCAGGGGTTCCATCGTATTATTTTCCGAGCCGATCTCTCCAAAGGCGTCGGCGGTACTTTATGAACACGGCTGCGAGGACATGAGCAAGCGGTCCACAGAACTGACCCAGGAAGACATAGACAACGCGGACCTGATCCTTACCATGAGCAGGTCTGATACAGAGCATATCCGTGATCATTTCGAGGTGAATACCACCTGCATGTTCCTGGGAACCTTCATCGATATGGAGGAGGAGATCCCCGACGTGGCGGAAGACACCAAGGAGGGATATGAGGTCTGCTATGAACTGACTAAGCAGGCCATGGAGGCGGCGGCAGACCGCCTGATTCTGGAGTTGATCACACCATGAGAAAAGAAGAAGACAGATTTCCTTTGCGGATGCTCCTGCTGATCTCACAGCTCGGCATCACCATGATGGTGCCGATCTTCTTCTGTACATGGCTGGGATCTATGGTTGTAAAAAAGACCGGGATAGATATCCTGATCCTTGTTTTTATTATCATCGGAGTTATGGCAGGATTCCGGAGCTGCTATCATATTATTAGAAGATTTACGTCTCTGAAGAGCAGTTCCACGGAAGAGAAGGAGCCAAAGGATGAATCGGATTAGAAAATGGCTTGCGAATACCAATGAGACATTGCTGGACCTGATCTTCGGATGCCTGGTCTACAGCCTGGTATTTGAACTGATCGGTCTGATCCTGGTACCTAATAAAGGAAGCTACAGCCTCGGACTGTTGATTGGCACCCTAGTAGCCATCGGCTGTGCCATCAGCATGGCGGCGGGTATCCGGCAGGTGCTGACCATGGACCGGATGGGAGCTACCAGAAATTCGATTTTATACTTTCTGTTAAGGACCATCGTTATGGTCGCTGCAGCATGGCTGGGGCTGAAGTATTCGCAGATCAGCTTCCCCGGTGTAGTCATCGGGATGATCGGACTGAAGATCGCCGCCCATCTGCATGTCTATACCAATGTATATATAACCAGACCCTTATGCCGGCGGGACCGGCATAATGAATAAAAGAATAAGAAGGAAAGGAAGGTGAATCTATGGGAAGCGCAGTGCTTTTAAGCTCTGGTGGCGATGTGGATTTTTACATACACAGCTACTATGAGTTTAAACTGTTCGGACAAGACCTATCCATCAATACCACTATGGTGACCACGGTTATCGTCTGCCTGATCATGATGGCTCTGATCTTATTTGCCAGACATTATGTCATGAAGGCCTATAAGACCGGCCAGCCCAACGGCGTGCAGAATGCGGTGGAACTGATCGTGGAGACCCTGGATAACATGGTCTACAGCAACATGCACCAGCATGCGCCCGCATATCTCAACTATGTGGAGACCATGATGGCGTTTATTCTGCTCAGCAATATCTCCGGCCTCTTTGGGCTGAGAGCGCCGACGGCAGACTATGCCACGACTCTGGCCCTGGCCTTGATCACATTTGTTATGATTGAGTACGCCTGGATTAAGAGTAAGGGGATCAAATTCATCAAAGACCTGTTCGAACCATTCCCCATCTTCTTCCCTGTGAATCTAATCAGTGAATTCGCAACACCGGTTTCCATGTCCCTGCGTTTGTTTGGAAATGTGCTGGCAGGAACCATCATGCTAGGTCTGTATTACAGTCTGATGCCAATGCTTTTGAGGATAGGTATCCCGGCATTTCTGCATACCTACCTGGATCTGTTCTCCGGAGCCATCCAGACCTTCGTATTCGGAATGCTGACCATGACCTTTATCCAGGATAAATACGCAGATTAACACTGTCACAGAGAAGAGTACAATTCATTTATTCGACTATTAATAATTTAAGGAGGATTTTCATTATGATGTCACAGATTACCAACGAAGGATTCATTTTAGGTTGTTCTGCAATAGGTGCCGGTCTTGCGGTAATCGCCGGTATCGGACCCGGTGTCGGCCAGGGAATCGCAGCCGGATACGGCGCTTCTGCAGTAGGACGTAACCCGGGAGCAAGAGGCGATATCATGTCCACCATGCTTCTTGGTCAGGCCGTTGCCGAGACCACCGGTCTGTACGGCCTGGTAGTAGCTATGATCCTGATGTTTGCTAATCCGCTGATCGGCAAATTATAAGAAGTGCTCCCTCGAGGGAATCGAAAGGAGGCGCGCCGGTGATATTATTATCCCAGTTAGATAACCGTATATTCGGTCTGGATGCGCAGCTTCTCTTTCAGCTGATCTTTCAGGGCATCGCAGTATTCATTATATTTGTGTTTGCCAGCAAACTTCTGCTGGATCCTGTCCGCAAGATCTTAAATGAGCGGAAGGAAAGAGTGGAAAATGATCAGAAGGAAGCAGCCGAAAACAAAGAAGAAGCCATCCGTTTTAAAGAAGAATATGACGGAAAGTTAAAAAATATTGATAAAGAAGCAGAGCAGATCTTAAGTGATGCCAGGTCAAAAGCCCTGAGCAGGGAGAATGCTATCGTAAATGAAGCCCGGGAGGAGGCCTCCCGCATCATCGCATCCGCCCGTCAGCAGGCAGAGCTTGAGAAGAAGCGTGTCAAGGACGAAGTGAAGCAGGAGATGATCTCCGTGGCTTCCCTCATGTCAGAGAAGATTGTGGCTGCTTCCATCGATGCGGACAAACAGAACGCATTGATCGAGCAGACACTCCAGGAGATAGGGGATGAAACATGGCTAAGCTAGTGAGTTCCATCTACGGTGATGCTTTGTTTGAGCTGGCTTTGGAGG
>JBGVCE010000210.1:0-5434 GCA_045226235.1 Anaerobutyricum sp. | reverse complement strand
ATCCGGTCAATTTATGCAATGGCAATTATGTATACGAGAATACATTTCTTGAGATGGATACGGTGATGGACATGAAGTTCCGCATCTTCTACAATATCCAGAACAATGAGATCGGGGCACTGGGACGTGGATGGACTCATTCCTATGAAATCCGCATGATTGCAGAAGAGGACAGGCTGGATCTTCAGCTGGATGATGGATCAAAGATGTGCTTTCAGAGATACGAGGACGGTCTCTATTATCCTTTAAACGGAACCATCGGAGCCTGTATAGAATCGGAGGAAGGCACCACATTTACCGACAAAGAGAATTACAACTACCATTTCGATAAATCCGGCAGGATTCTTCGTAAAGACAATATTTTCGGGGATTCACTGAACTATATCTATAACCAGAAGGGTAATCTGGAGAAAATCGAAGATAATTATGGAAATCAGATTCATTTTGAATATAATTCTCTGCTTCAGATTAGTGAGATTAGCGACCAGTCAGGCAGAAAGATCCATCTGACTTACAAAGGCGGGCAGTTAGCTTCCGTGGAAAATGTGGAAGGCCGTACTGTCGGATATGAGTATGAGGAGCACGGATGGCTCTACAAACTGATCAATGCCAGCGGAGCGACAGGTTTGATCAATACCTACGATGAACAGGGACGTACCATCCATCAGGAATTCCCGGATGGAGGTACTGTGGATTATGAGTACCTCGATGACACCAATCAGGTGCTTATGACTGAGCAGAACGGAAACCGGATCTGCTATGAGCATGATGCTTTCTATCGTATTTCCAGGGTTATCTATGAAGACGGGGAAGAGAGATATACTTATGATTCCGATCACAATAATACCTCCTACACCGATAAATTAGGGCATACCTTCCACTCCGAATTTGATGCCAATGGAAACCGAACAGAATTTATCAATCCACTCAATGACAAAGTGGAATACTCCTACACAGATTTTAACCAGGTGGAATCCGTTAGTTTAAACGGTGAGCTGATCCATAGAGCAGAGTATAATACCCACAACCGCCTTGCCATGAAAGAAGATGCCAATGGCGGAAAAGAGTATTTTATTTATGACGAAAAAGGAAATGTGATCAACTGGATCCGTCCTGACGGCAGCAGCGTAGATATGGAGTACAACGATGCAGGACATCTTACTTCCATCACAAACGCCATGGGTGGTAAGACCATCTATGAATACGATGCCCGTCATAACGTGACAGCCGAGACTGATCCTCTGGGAAACCGAACCGAATATAGTTACAACGATGCAAATGAACTGGTGCGTGTGGTTAACGCAGAAGGAAATGTGGCCACTTATCTATATGATAAGAGTGGTAATCCTGTCTCCCTCACAGACTACAATGACCATACCATGACAGTAATCTATAATGCTTTCAACCGCCCGGTAAAGATTATCGATGCCGACGGAAATACCACGACATACGAATACGACCAGATGTGGAATCTGGTGAAACAGACAGATCCTGAGGGAGCTACTGCCACTTTGGAATACGATAAGCTCCAGCGTGTGACCCGTTTTACCAATGCTGCAGGGGGGGTTAATGAATTCGAGTACGATGCCTGTAACAACATGGTGGAGCGGAAAGATCCCAACGGTGGTATCCACAAAATCGAGTATGACGCCCTGAACCGTCCGGTCAAAGTAACAGACCCCTGTGGTCATGTGGTCAGAAGCACTTATGATGCTCAGAGCAATGTAACTGAGGTAATCTACGAAGATGGCAGCAGCGAGAAATATACTTACGACCTCTTAGGTAATATGACCTCCTCCCAGATGCCGGATGGCTATAAGAAATACTATACCTACGATGTCATGAGTAATCTGATCAAAGTATCAGATGATGACTTCACCCTGGAAGAGTATGAGTATTATCCGGATGGTCTCATCAAGAAAGAAAAGTACCTGGATGGAACTTTCAAAGAATATGAGTACGACCTGAATGAAAACCTGATCCATGTAATCAATGAGGAAGGCGGAAAGTGGACATTCACTTACGACTGTATGCAGAGAGTCATAAAAGCCGAGGATCCTGCCGGTTCTGTGGAAAGCTATGAATATGACCCCATGGGAAATATTAAAACAGTGATCAATGGTACGGGGGAACGTACCTCCTATACATACAATGCTGCCGGTCTCACGGAATCGGTTATCGATGCAGAGGGGCATGAAACCCGTTATCTCTATGATAAATGCAACCGGCTATCCCATGTACTTCAGTCAGGAGAAGGCCTGATTAAGCCGGAGATGCTGAATCATTTTAATGAGAACCAGAAAGGTCTGCATGTCATTCATCTTGAGAGGGACGGATTAGGCAATGTGATTACACAGACAGACGCCGCCGGAAAGATTACAAAATATGAGTATGACGGAGAAGGAAGAATCATTTCCCAGACCGACGCAGATGGAAATATCACCGGCTGTGAATACAATCCGGACGGAACCCAGAAGAGCTTCACCTTCGCTGATGGACGCTCCATTCAGTTATCCTACAACGGGTTAAAACAGTTGATTCAGATGGAGGACTGGCTGGGTATCACCAGGATACAGGTGGATCGTATGGGAAGAACCAAGAGTGTGACCACACCGGATGACAAGACCATCTCCTATGAATGGGGAATCCGGGGGGAACAGAGGAGTATCACCTATCCGGATGGGAAGAAAGTAGAATACCATTATGATAATCAGATGCGTCTTGCTTCTGCTTCCCTGGGAGACGATGTCGTCTCCTATGATTATTATGATAACGGAAGACTGAAAGAGAAGATGTACCCTCATGGTTTTTCCACTCAGTATTCCTACCTTCCAAGCGGAAATATCTCGCAGATTGCTCATAAAAACGGACAGCAGATCATTGAGAAATGTATCTATCAGTACGATAATAACAACAGGAAATCCAAGGTTACCCGGGAAAATGCAAAGGGCAGCGGAATCTACGAATACCAGTATAACCCTTTGGGAAGTCTGGTAAAAGTGCTCCATGACGGGGCGGAGGAAGAGCATTACAGATATGATTCTTTCGGAAACCGCATCTGGTCGAAAACCTATGATCAGGAAGCAGAATACACATATAATGTTCTGAATCAGATGACGGAGAAAAAGGATTCTGAGGGAATCCATCAGTATAGTTATGACAATCGTGGAAACCTTAGAAAAGAGACCCTGGATGGAATCGTCACGAAAGAGTATACCTTCGATGCCTTAAATCGTCTCAGACAGGTTACAGACGGACCTGTTACCGTGGACTATACCTACAACGGCAATGGCAACCGGGTTAGAAGAGATATTAAAACACCGGGTGGTTCCTCCACCAGCAGATATATCTATGATATTTCCCGGGAGGTTAATAATCTTCTGGGGATCCAGGAAGGAAATAATTTCACGGATATGTTATGGGACGGCAGCCCCCTTGGAACCTCAAGGGGATCTGACCATGAGTATTATCTTAATGATGAGAGGATGTCCCCTCTCCATATCTTCCGGGGAAATGATATTCTTTCATCCTATGAGTATGATTCCTTCGGAGTAATCCGTGAATCCAGAGGTAATCTTAACAGCATCCATGGCTTCACAGGCCATCGGATGGATTATGCTACCGGACTGATCCATGCAGATGCCCGTGAGTATGATCCCGCCAACGGACGATTCATCAGTATGGATCTGATGCCGGCTGCCATCGCAGTACCTTTAACTTTCAATCTGTATTCCTACTGTGGCGGTGATCCGGTTAACTTCACCGACCCCTCCGGACTGATTGCAGCCTGGCTGGCTGGTGGCATCGTAGGTGCTGTGGCCAATGTGGCAGTGAAAGCCGCCGGAGATGTGGTGAAATCCGTTACAACCGGAAAGATCCAGGTTAGCTCCTGGCAGGATTATGTTGGAACCGCGACGGGTGGTTTTGTACAGGGCTCTACTTTCGTTGCAGTGGGAGTAGCTACAGGTGGAAATATAACGGCGGCAAACATGGCTGCCAGCGCAGCAGGAGCCGCTACAGAGACCTTTGTCAGCAACGGACTTAAGATGGCTACCGGAGCATCACCAAAAGGCTATAGCTGGAAGAATCTTGTGGCAGATACTGCCAAGAGTGGCATCAGCGGAGCATCCACCGGCGCTATATTCGGGGCGGCAAGTAAATATATTAAGATTCCGGGTATCAATAAAGGAAGAGGTAGTTACGAAGCTGTATGGAAACAGGTCATGACCAAGGCAGCCAAAGGTCAGATTAAAAATATTATGGGCAAGACTCTCTATAAAGGAATAGTAGCCTATGGCCTGGTGAAATTCGGGGATGAAATCATCAGTCAGGGTAAAAAGTTTATAGAAGATAAAGGCAAGGAACTGATGAAAAATATATTCAATCGTATCACTGATCCCGATGGAAGAACCTTACTGCCGACTGCTTCTATCATGGGAGCTCTGGGCCTGCGCAGTGTGACTGCAAGATGTCCTGCCGGGGCCTAAAGTACATAATATAACAATAAGAATGCCGGATTTTTATCCGGCATTCTTATTATAGGTAACTGGCAAATTGTTTCATTCCATCCGGATAAAAACCATCGCACTCAGTGACGGTGACTTCGCTCTGATAATCTTTTAGCGGACAGCCATTCAGGAGTAGTTCTTTCAGTTCATCCAGGGAATCCACCTCTGTCTCATCCAGATAATATTTTACATTTTTATGGGTATTGCCGTTATCGCCGTATGCACCCATAGAATGTTTTTTATCATCCAGGATAAAGAAGATATCGCAGCAGATCCCCAGGTTAAGATCCTCGTCCAGGACTTCGAATAAAACGGGGAAAGGACAGGTTACAGATCTCTTTTTTTTACCGAAACCAAACATCTCATTATCCTCCTGTCATTTTTGTGTTAAGTGTAACACTTATGGGGGGATTGAGCAATCATTTCCCTTCATATCATGGGGATATTTCTTTTAATAAATATTGGTTCATGCTATTATAATAATTAATTATTACATTTGACCCTAAAAACATGATGATATAAGGAGAAGAACAGTATGAAGAAGATTTATTATGGTTTATTGTTTTCTTTATTGATGATAATAATTGGTTTTCTGATCCCCTTAAATGGAAGGACCTATATAGTACATGCTGCAAGTGTCACAGTAAATTCAACGAATTTTCCTGATGAGAATTTTAGAAAATATATTTCTGAAAATTGTGATACTGATTCGAATGGAATACTGTCTGACTCCGAGATTGCTGCAACAACGACCATAAATGTTAGTAATAAGGGAATTGCGGATCTTACCGGTGTAGGGTATTTTACTGAGATATGGTATCTTAACTGTACCATGAATGATCTGACTGCCTTGAATGTAGACAGGAATACGAAATTAAAGTATCTTCAATGCTATATGAATAACATCAGCAGCCTGGATGTCAGCA
>JBGVCE010000209.1:0-2174 GCA_045226235.1 Anaerobutyricum sp. | reverse complement strand
TTTGACCAAGGGCGGTGTGACCTTCGACTTTATCGGTTTTGACGCCTGTCTTATGGCTACAGTTGAAAATGGCCTGATGCTCAACGAGTTTGCGGATTATCTTATCGCTTCCGAGGAGACGGAACCGGGTATCGGCTGGTATTATACTGACTGGCTGAATGCCTACTCCAGGAATACTTCCATGCCCACCATCGAGATCGGACAGAAGATTGTGGATACTTTCGTGGAACAGTGTAATATCAAGTGCAGAGGACAATCCACCACCTTATCTGTGGTAGACCTGGCAGAACTTTCTAATACCATACCATCCAAATTCAGGGCTTTCTCAAGCTCCACCAGTGATCTGATTGAGAATAACAAATACAAACAGGTTTCTGATGCCAGATATCAGACCAGAGAGTTTGCCCAATCCACCAAGATCGACCAGGTTGACCTTACCCATTTTGCTTACAATCTGGGAACAAAAGAAGGAGAAGATCTGGCCAAGGCTATCCTGGGTGCGGTAAAATACAACAAAACATCTGCCAGCATTAACAACGCATATGGCTTATCGATCTATTTCCCATTCCGGAGGACATCCAATGTGGATTCCGCTGTCAGGACATATGAGGGGATTGGTCTGGACGAGGAGTACAGCCGTTGTATTCAGTCTTTCGCAAAGATGGAGGTCAGCGGCCAGGCCGTGTCCGGCGGGCAGAGTTCTCCATATCCGAGTTTATCGGGTTCCGGTTCCACCAATATGGATCCCCAGGCTATGATTCAGCTCTTAAGCGGCCTTCTGGGAGGAGACCTTTCAGGACTGTCCCAGGGGATTTCGGGACTTAACAGCGGCAATATCGGCTTCCTTACCGGCAGATCCATCTCAGATGATGTGGTTGAGGATTATGTAACCTCCAATCAGCTGGATGTTAGCCATCTCATCTGGACCGAGGAGAACGGGAAAAGAGTATTAAAGCTTAGTAAAGAAGAATGGGGTTCCATTCACGACCTGGTTTTAAATATGTTCTACGATGACGGAGAAGGATATGTCAACCTGGGTCTGGACAACGTGTATGAATGTGAAAATAATAATCTGATTGGTGAGACAGACCGTTCCTGGCTATCCATCGATGATACACCGGTTGCCTACTATTTTGAAAGCATGACAAATGATGAGAATGGTTCCATCATCCGGGGTTATGTTCCTGCTCTCCTTAACGGTACCAGGGTCAACCTGAATATACTCTTTGACAATGAGCATCCGGATGGATATATTGATGGTGCTACGGTGGTCTATGAGAAGGGCGAGACTGACACTGTGGGTAAGAACATCGTTTCCTTGGAGAAGGGTGACACCATCCAGTTTATCTGTGACTACTATAGCTACAGCGGGGAATACCTTGAGAGTTATGAACTGGGCGACGCCATCAAATATAGTGATGATCTTACCATCAGCAACACCATCATCGCGGATGGTGATGTGCGCTGCAGTTACTGTCTGACGGACATTTATAATCAGACCTACTGGACACCGAGCTTCAATTGATGAAGACAGAAATACAAAAAGCATTATGTAACAGGATATAATAACCGACTCCCTCCTGATCAGGAGGGAGTCTTGAATTCACAGGAGTAACTATGGAATATTGGGATATCTATGATAAATATAAAAAACCGACCGGCCGTAAGATGAAGAGAAACGACTGGTGTCTGAAGGATGACGAATACCATCTTACCGTTCTGGGAGTGATTGCCACCAGAGATGGGAGATTTCTCATCACCAAGCGGGTTAGCACCAAGAACTGGGCCCCAGGCTGGTGGGAGGTTTCCGGAGGGGCCTGCATGGCGGGAGAGCAGTCCGAGGAAGCGGTTTACCGCGAGGTCAGAGAGGAGACGGGACTGGATGTCAGAGATTGGGAAGGAGGCTACCTTTTTACCTATCATCGGGAAAATCCCGGGGAGGGAGACAATTATTTCGTAGATGTCTACCGCTTCGTGGGTGATTTTGATGAGAAAGACGTTCATTATCAGGAATCGGAAGCAGATGGATTTATGATAGCTACGCTGGATGAGATCAGATCCTTTGCAGAAGAGGGAATATTTCTTCATTATGACAGTATCAAAAGGGCATTTGAATGGGATTGACAGAGAGAAGACTAAACTTTATCGATACTTTTCGCGGTATCACGATATGC
>JBGVCE010000208.1:0-3091 GCA_045226235.1 Anaerobutyricum sp. | reverse complement strand
GCCTCGTCCTGTATAGTGTAAGAGACCTGGATGTAATATTGCCTGCCGCCGAGTTCCCTGGCGACAAAATCAATTTCTTTTTCCCGATTTTTCCCGATATCTACAATATAGTCCCGACGAAGCAGCTCCAGATATACGAGATTTTCAATAATATGCGTGATCTCGATCTGCCTGTAATGAATTGCCGCATTACGAAGCCCCATATCAGCAGCATAATACTTATTCTGAGTCTTCAAATACTCCTTCCCCTTAATATCATATCGGTTTACACGATAAAAGAGAAAAGCATCACAAATATGGCTTAGATATCTGCTGATAGTTTCATTATCCACCGACTTAAAACCATTGCTTTTCAGCGTGTTTGTGATTTTATTTGTGGAAACATATGCGCCGATCGATGAACAGAGGTGCTCTATTAATGCAATAAACAACGCCTCATTACGGATATCATAGCGATCTATCATATCCCTGGTGACCACCGTGTTTACCATCATATCCAGATAGGCTCGTTTTTCCTGTTCTTCCGTTTCCCTGACAGCATAGGGCAGCCCGCCGAACTGCACATACTCATAAAATGCATCCGTTTTGTCGATCTGCCTGTACGCAAGAAATTCGGCAAACGACAGCGGGAAAACCTTTATTTCAATACCACGTCCGCGAAAGATTGTATTGATATCGTGAGACAGCAGCTTGGAATTGGAACCGGTAATATATACATCCGTATTGAATTCCGCCTTGATCGAATTGACTATTTCCTCAAACCCATCTACAAGCTGGATCTCATCCAGAAACACATAGTACAGCTCGTCATCATGTATAGCCCCGGCTATATAATGATAAAGCATATCTCCGTCCCGCAGCGACTCCCATTTCTTCAGATCAAGCGACACTTTGATAATATGATCCGAAGGAACACCCTCGGACAAAAGGCAGTCATAAAATAATTCATTCAAAAGTACAGACTTTCCGCATCTGCGGATACCGGTAATCACCTTCACAATGTCCTTTTTTCGATATCGGACAAGCTTGTTTAAAAGTTGATCTCTTCTGATATACATCTTCCAATCACCTCACCGCCTATAATATAAACGCAAAACTTCAAAATTTCAATAGTTTTGCGTTTTGATACGGCAGAATCGTCCTCAATCCGGGGACAATTCTATGATTGTTCTATAATCCATGTTTAACCCATTTCTATCGAGAATGAAAAGCATTTCCTTCTACACAAAAAAGACAGTGCATATCGCCTTCGTTGGTGTGGAAGGAGCCTGCACCGACTGTTCTGAGCCATATCACAATCTTCAACGGTCCCAAAAGTGTCCCAACTTCCTGCCCGGATTCCCCGGAAGTCCAGTAAATACAAGGGACTCAGGCAAAAAGGAATACCCTGCCGTGGCAAACAAACAGTATCTTTATCATAAATCATATCCTCATGTACCTGGCATCCCGAAAGCTCCCTATCTTTTTTATCTCCCCTTTTTTCTGAAGCTGTCCAAGTACCAGCTCCACTGTTCTTACACTGATATCAGGGACTTTCTCTGCTATTTCCTGCTTTGAGATCGGCACCAGGGAATTTAGCACAACAGCTCTTACTCTTTCTGATTTTTTTGCTTTATGCAATGCACCATCGATAAAGCGGTCATCCAGTTCCTTGTAGCAGCGGTACAGAATCTGCATGAAATTGATCATAAAAGGGGTGTAGTCATTTTCATTGCTGTGCCAGTTCAGCGACGACTTCTCCAGCGCTTCGTAATACGCTTCCCTGTACCTGTTAATCTGCTGTTCTATGGAAATATACCTGCCGATATCGTAGCCATGCTTATACAGAAGAAAGATTGTGAGCAGTCTGGACACCCTGCCGTTTCCATCCGAAAAGGGATGAATGCACAAAAAATCCAGAACAAGACATGGAATCACAAGCAAAATCGGGATATCACCATCCTGCCTGGCATCTATATAAGCCAGAATAAGCTGTTCAATCGCGTCAGGTGTTTCTGCTGCTTCTACCGGTCTGAATCTCCCCCGCCGCTTTCCATCGGGAGTATATTCCATAATCAGGTTATTATTCTTTTTAAACTTTCCTGCTTCCTCCACAGAAACAGCACCCGTTATCATCCTGTGCATCTGTAAAAGAAAGTCTTCAGTAAGATCCATTGTCCTGTACTCATCGTGAATCAGGGAAAGCGCGTCTTTATACCCGGAAATCTCCTTCTCATCATGGGAAACAGGGACGGCACCTTTCACCAGATCTAAAATGCGGTCATCTGTTGTCACAATTCCCTCAATCGCATTACTCCCCTTTACAGATTCAACGATCGCTCTTTGTTTCAGCGCATCAAATGCTTTCGGATTCTGTTTTCTGCGCAGGGTTTCCTTTGCGTTCAGATCAGAAATAACATTGGAAATACTGACGATTTGGCCCGGTATCTGATTTTTCAAAAAGCTGTAATCGAAAGTTCTCATACTTCCTCCCCATTTACTTACTATATATTAACAAATTTTAGTAAGTAAATCGAGCCCTATCATCACACTGGCAGGTTTCCATTCAGAGCTTTTTCTCTGTCACCCATCTCAGGCCGCCTGTCTTCGTACGCCTTTTTCGATCTTAATATGATTTCGCCGTCGCCGGCTCCATTCGGGAGTATGAGACCTGATTCGATGTCCTCTAATCTCGTATCCTCCTGCCGCCTGAACTCTATTTTTCGCTTCCCGCCTCTTGCCCGGAACCGTTCCTCAATAAGCCTGCAGTCTCTTATATTTCCGTTGGCCAATCAACAGCGCCGCTATCACGATCATAGCATATAAGACAGGGGCTGCCTGATAATTCAGGAACAGTCTGCCTGCGAGATGAATCAGCCGGTAATTGGAAAAACCGGAATTCATCAGGATCGCATTCGGCCTGAGAAGCCATATCTTTTGTAATAAGCTGTATCGATCCGGGAACTCCACAAACAGATCGATCAGGAGATATCCCATTAATCCGCAGATCGCTGCCAGTTGATTCTGCGTAATTACAGAAAGCAGCATTGTCACTGCAGCAAACAGAACAGCGGCAAGCAGATAGATGCCCAAATAGACGGCCAGCATATGA
>JBGVCE010000207.1:0-3380 GCA_045226235.1 Anaerobutyricum sp. | reverse complement strand
TCCTTGCCCCGCAGCAAGGTAGCACAGTAGATTTCCGAATCAGGATACAACATCAGCAGCTTATTCAGCATTCTACGGTAAGCATCTTCAAATTCATTAGGCAGGACGGAATATGCCCAGTCATTTCCACCCATGTACAGGAAAATGACATCAGGACATCCGTTTTTTGCAAGGGATCTCAGGCGGGTCTCGGATGTGCCGGATAGGCTTACGTCCCCGCTCACCGTGCTGCCGGATATAGAATTGTTATAACCAAGGGTTCCGCCGGCTGCGCGGATTACCTGCATCCACCAGGTATCCTCCACTGACCGGATACCTGCTTCCGCACTGGTGTACCTGTCATAGAAATCATAGGCCAGAGGGGTGTACCCTCCATAAGTACTGATGGAATCGCCAAGTATGGAATATATCTTTTTATCTGACATACCGATGCTCCTTTCTTCTGAAACAACGCCCTCAGAAATGTGTCTTCTATGGATATCATGTTTTATGATCTGGCGCAGAAGATTACTCCGGCCACTCTGGGACCTGCGTTTACAGATACCTCCGCTCCAATCTGGTAAATGTCATCCGGACCATATCCGACCAATTCGGTCATCTTGCGAATCATATCCTCCCTGCAGGAGGGATCATTGCCGTAGACCACCTGATAGGGGGTTCCCGGTTCCATATCATCCACAGCCATTCCTGCAATCTTTGCGATCAGTTTCTTTTCGCCACGGCATTTTCCGGCTGTGATAATCTCTCTGCCCCAGATTTTCATGATTGGCTTGATTCCCAGCTTGTCACCGAGAAAGGCTGCAGCACTGGGTATCCTGCCGGACTTGCCGGCATATTTCAGATCATAGATTCCAAAATAGATCTCTCTCTTTTTCAGTGTCTCTGCCAGATAATCATTGATCTCCCTGGCGGTTTTTCCCTCTTTCAGCATACGGGCGGCCTGTACCACAGGATAGCCATAGGCTCCAGTGTAAGAGCGGCCGTCGTGGCTTACGATATGAAACTTTCCTTCTGCATCAGGATACTCTTCAAAAAAAGATTCCGCAGCCATGATGGAGTTGCCGAAGGTCGCAGACCCCTTGCTGTTGATCAGAATAAAGATTACGTCGGTATATCCTTCCTCATAATACTCTACGAGTTTTTCTTCAAATGTGTAGGCAGTGATCTGGGAGCTCTTGGGAATCTCCGGATACTCTTCCAGCATCTGATATAGTTTTTCATTATCATAATCCAGTCTGCTGGTATAGACTTTATCACCAAATGCGATGGTAAAGGGGATCACATCAATTCCATATCGTTTTTCATTCTCCAGGCTGATATCACTGGCTGAATCTGTTACTATTTTTATCTTCTCCATAGCAGGTTCCTGTTCCTCCGAATCTCATCAGATAAGTGTGAATAAATATTCTAAATAGTAGACCTATACTACTGTAACATATCAAAAAACATAATCCCTGTCAAATAATAAGAAAAGACCGCAGTAAGGATTACCACGGTCCTTCGGTATCATATTTCATAAGATATTGTATGAAGTGCCCTGATCGTCATTCCTGGGGAAGACATGCCAGAGCAAGTCCTGTGGCAACTGCATTACGCGGGCCTTCCGTTCCACGTATATTACCACGGCCGGCAACGATATCATAAGCAGCCAGAGCATCAGTAACCTGGGTAGGAATCTCAAAGTCAAGGGCTGAACCGCCAACCAATACAACAAACTGGATATCCTTTGGATTTCCGGTGGGACTTACCATGGACAAGGCACGGATTGCATTTGTTACAAATACTTTCTTCTTCGCATTCTGGCGAACTTTCTTCACCTTCTCGATGGAATCGATTCCTTCCAGCGGAACCAGCTCTCCGCCTTCCTTATATAGACATACCTTGGCGAAAACGTCAGGGTTGATAGATTCTGTAAGGAACTGTGCCGTACCATCTTCATGACGGATATGGAAGAGGCTCTCCACCAGTACCAGAGGATATTTTTTCACATCCTCGGCAAGCTCGAAAGAGTCCAGACCAAGTTCAGACTGAATCAGAAGAGAAACCATATTTCCGGCACCTGCCAGATGAACTAACTTCACTTTTCCTTCCCTGTTGATGATGGAGGCATCCGTAGAACCGGCCCCCAGGTCAAGGATAGCAAGAGGAGTGCTGGTTCCCGGAGTAGTAAGGGCACCTTTTATGGCCATATCGGCTTCCACGCCACCTACATAAACCGGCACTCTCAGCTTATCAGTCAGCTCTTTGGCGATCATCTCCATCTGAAGGCGGTCAGCCTTAACCATGGCGGCGATACCTACGGCATTTTCCAGAGAGAACTCATCGGCAATACCGCCCTTTACCTTCTGAGGATTAAAGGTGTCTACAGCCAGGAGATCCTGAATCTTGATATCACGGGGATGCTTGTCCGTCAGCCTTGCCATAACACGGCGGACCTTATCCAGCATATTGCCGGCGTTGGTTCCCACTTCACCCTCAATGTCACTCACCTCCGGGATCAATGCGATGGCATCCATGATCTTCTCTGCGCCTTCGTCCACATCTACTGTGACGGATTTCTTCTCCCCGATAAAGGTGATGGTTCCTGCCTTAACGCTGCGCTCTTTTACATCACCCTGGGAGGTTTTGATTACCACGCCGGAACGTGTTCCGATCAGGGAACGGGCGATGGGAACGATCCTCTTGGTCTCCTTGGGACCCAGATTAAACAAAGTAGCAATTCCATAAGGATTTGAAAGTGTGGAAACCACACTGCCGATAGGTGCTACCTCGATGGCACATACCAGATCAATGGGAACCTTTTCAATCAGACGTACTTCGTCGATAATCGGAATCTTCTTATCCAGACGGTGATTGATCAGGTTACCTTCATCTGTCTGAACGATAGCTCCGGTGATTCTGACATTGGAAGGGGCAGCATTGATCAGATCTGCTGCTTCCATAAATTTAACTGTGGCAGGCACCACAACGATGACATCAATACTGTCTGTAATCTTGGGAAGGTCAGTAACCAGGACTGAAGTACCTACACCGATACCGATACCACCCGGCGTGGATGGATTGTGACCGATAACCGTAGATTCCGTGATGACGGTCTCAGAAATCGTCTCCATGGCAACATCACCGATAACCGGCGCCGCCTCATTGATCCTGACTTCAGACAAATCACTGTAATCCATATTCAATTTATCTAATGCATTTCTCAGAGAATAGAAGACACCGCTGATATTGTCCAGGGTTCCTTTAATCCCTGTGGTGGGGCCAATGCCGCTGGCCAGAAACTCAATATCATTTCCTTCTATCCTGGCGATGGCTACCTCCGTGGTAGCATTACCGATATCTACACCCGCTACATATCTCATAGGGCTTCTCCATCCTTT
>JBGVCE010000206.1:0-8735 GCA_045226235.1 Anaerobutyricum sp. | reverse complement strand
CAGCGGATTACCCTGAGCATTGGCAATCATAGGAGCCATAGGACATTGCTTTTTCGAAAATAATTACAGCTTTTCGAATTATTTTGTTTTCATCTTGATGTCGATGTAGACACCTGCCGGCATATCAAGTCTTGATAAAGCGTCAACAGTCTTCTGAGTGGGAGTCAGAATATCAATTAATCTCTTGTGGGTTCTCTGCTCGAACTGTTCTCTGGAATCTTTGTATTTGTGAACTGCTCTTAAGATAGTAACTACTTCTTTCTTAGTGGGCATCGGAACAGGGCCGCTCACCTTAGATCCAGTTTTCTTTACAGTTTCGATGATGCTCTTAGCTGCAGCATCAATTAATTGATGATCATACGCTTTCAAAGTGATTCTCATAATTTGACTTGCCATAAAAAAAGTCGCCTCCTTTTCGCACTTAATACCAGTACGACAAGCGGTGACTGTACACTCCTCCGTGTGTATCCCGTAGGATCCCACACTGCGTCTCTACTTATCTGCTCAAAATAAGTTAGATTGTATGTCTGCACAGTGACTTGTCGCCAGTTTTCTAACTTGACATTCGCTCCACGGAAAACCTGCCTCTTACCGGGCAGCAACCTCACGCTTCTTAGCTATCATGTCACACAACATGTATTATTATACATGAATTTCCGGCTATTGCAAGAAGTTTTTTTCAAAGAATGAAATTTTCTTGCCAAACCCGATTAAATATCCTTTTAATGATACGCACGGACGTGTTGAAATACCGGGTGTAAGTCTTACTATACAGGAGTTTTCAGAGAAAAGCAAGAGTTTTGTGAAATAAATATCAAAAAAAGGAAGCGTCAGCTTCCTTTTTATCAATCCATATCTCCAAACTCCTGCTTAATCACAGGTTCAAGTCTTCCGATCAGCCATCCGCTTAAGATACCTACCAGGATGCCTGCTGCCAGGCCTGAGATGATCAGTACCGGCAGGTAGTATCCCAGTGATGTGGTCTCCAGCACAGCGATGGCCACCAGGATCTGTCCTACATTATGGAAAACTCCTCCTGCCACACTGACTCCCAGGCATCCGAAGAGTTTTGTCTTCTTAAGAAGGATCATGACCAGGATACTCAGAGCAGCTCCGGCTGCACTGTATACCATGGCGAAGCCGCTTCCAAAGAGAATTCCCGACAGAAGGATTCTGGCCAGGCTAATCAGAACTGCTGCCTTCCAGCCTACACAGTAGAGCATGACCATGGTTACGATATTCGCCAGGCCCATCTTAACTCCGGGGATTCCCAGATTAATGGGAATCAGCCGTTCGAAATAACTTGCCACCAAAGCCAGGGCAAGAAACAGTCCGTAAAATGCTACTTTTTTTGTCTTCATCTATCTCTCCCATCTTCCGGAGGCACCGCAGGGAAGGACCAGTCCGTTCACGGATACCGGAAGACCAATCTCTCCGGCTTCTGTTTTCCCACCGTGCTTCTTTTCTACAGCAGTACCAAGCATGTAGGCAAGGACAGCAGGCTGCAGCCCTGTTGTGTAGGAATTAATAAGGAAGAACAAAGGATCATCACTCAAGAGTTTCTCACATAGCTCCACCAGAGGAAAGATCTTATCTTCGATCTTCCAGATCTCCCCTTTGGGTCCTCTTCCATAAGAAGGGGGATCCATGATAATTCCATCATAATGATTACCCCGGCGGATTTCCCGTTCCACAAACTTCACGCAGTCATCCACCAGCCAGCGGATAGGTCTGTCTCCCAGACCGGAAACCTGAGCATTCTCCTTGGCCCAGGTTACCATACCCTTAGAGGCATCTACATGAGTGACGCTGGCTCCTGCTGCCGCAGCTGCCAGGGTGGCCCCTCCTGTGTAGGCAAAGAGATTCAGAACCTTGATGGGTCTGCCGGCTTCCCTGATCTTCCGGGAAAACCAGTCCCAGTTTACCGCCTGTTCCGGAAAGAGACCCGTATGTTTAAAACTGAAGGGTTTCAAGCGGAAGGTCAGATCCCTGTAATGAATATCCCACTGATTAGGAAGGTCAAAGAATTCCCACTCTCCGCCTCCCCGGTTACTTCTGTGATAATGGGCGTTTAATCTTCTCCACCGGGAATCTTTCTTCTCTGTCTGCCAGATAACCTGAGGATCCGGACGAAGCAGGATGTACTTTCCCCACCTCTCCAGTTTCTCCCCGGAAGAGCAGTCGATCACTTCATATTCTTTCCATTTATCTGCAAGCCACATAGTCTTGTCTCCTTTTACTGTATAGGATCTTCTGGAAAATACCAGAATGTTATTATTTTTCATCGCGGTTCATGATAGCACAAAAACACATAATATGGCAAGAATAGAATAATTCTTCCTTATATAATAAAGGAAGGCTTAATTCCCAGTTTCACTCTGAACTTACCCAGAATTCCCAATTGTTCATAAAGGGAACGTGACTCTTCCTCAAAGAAAGGTACGACTTTGTTTGCTTCTTTCCAGTCAATACCCCGGTCACGGTAGATCGCTTTCTGCCGTAATAATCCGGCCTGGCGAAGAAGCTTTCGATCAACGGAAGGATGACGGCGGATCCATCGTCTCTCCCAGCTGGTCAGACGATTGTCCCTTTCCATCCTTTTCTTCTCCCCCTGGTCTTCTTCCAATTCATAAAGGAGAATCATGCAGTATCGGTACCAGCCAATCACGCACTCCTCAGGGTGAAGGCTGCGGGTGATTGTCCGGTGGGCGTACCAGGCTCTCAGCCAAAGAATCATCAGAAGGATTAGGAAGAGCAATAACATCCCGACTGCTATCAACAATCCTTTGACAAATCCCGTATCCAGGGTCTGTGATACGGTCTCGGTTTCGGAACTGTTTTCATCAATCTCATCCGATGAGCCCTGTCTCTCCGTCGACTTACTTTCTGTGGTCCCGGATGGCATGGTTTCTGTTTTTTCCTCAATCTCCGTATTTTCCCCACCCTGGTCTTCCATGACGGTATCTTCTTCTATCAACTCCAGGTATGAGGGCATCTTATCCTGATACTCTTCCATCACTTCCACAGGAATCCAGCCATAGCCGGTAAGATAAATCTCCGGCCAGGCATGGGCATCTTCCTGAGTCAATTCTTTCTTATGATTCGTCAGATAACCCTCCACATACCGGGAGGGTATCCCATAGTATCGAAAAAGCATGACTGCCATGGTGGCATAATGGATATCATAGCCCCGTGGATTCTCATCCAGAAACCACCGGACAAAATCCTGGTTTTCAGCAACGGTACCGGGATTCTCGTCGTAATGAACATACTCTCCGATCCATTTCCGGATCTGTTGTAAAACGGCGAGAGGATCCGAGGTCCCCTCTGTGCTCTTACCACCCATTTTCCGTCGCAAGTCTTCCTTAACATCCTTGGGAAGGGTAAGGCAGGTTCGGTTCACATACTCTTCATAGGCTTTATAATAATGAGACGACACCGTTTTTTGATCTGCATGGGATTTCATTTTCCCGGCCAGGCAATGTTCTGTCTCAACCTCATATCTTCTTCCTCCCATCAGGCCTCTAGCCAGAATGAATTCCCCCGTGGTATAGACTCCCAGGTTATGTCTCTTCATCTGGCTGGGTCTGGTAGTCATTTCATAAGGGAGATATAGGTATTTCCGGCTGGCACCGACATTTCGGATACGAAGCCTACGGCTGTTTCCAGTACCCGCCTGGTCAGCAAGGGCATTCCATCCGGAATCGTCTTTCTGATGAAGCCAGGTTAAGAATTCCCTCTCTCCTCCGCCTAGGATTCCAATCTCCAGATCCCTTAGGGTCTGATCCTCAGCCACCCAGGCATTATCCTTATAAACGGTCCCCACGTATCCTTTCAGATAATAGCTGTCCACAAAATCCCCTTCTATGATCAGGGCAGTATCTCTACTTCGTTTCAAAGAACCGGCTTTTTCAAGCTGTCCCTCAGGCAAGACGGCCTTTGTCTGTCCATAACGGAAATCTGTCCAGGCTTCTTTCCATCCTCCTCCGGCAGGCAGTCCGAATATAATAAAAGCTATAATCGTAAGGATAATCAGCGGGAGGGATACAAGAATGGTCCCTTCCAGGGAATGGATATAGGCCAGCAGAAGCCAAAGCAGACTTAAAATCAGCCAAACAGTACATTCTCCACTTCCTGCCCGCATCTCCACAAGCAACATAAAAAACAATAATAAAAATAAACACTTATCAGGTGTCTTCTTTCCCAGGATAAAAATCTTCACAAAGAGCAGAATCCACAGGGAAAAGAGTAGAATAGCCAAAGTCTTTACAGGTACGGAAACCTGGCTGTTTCCCGATAAAAAGAAATGGATTCCCCTTCTGGCGAGGCTGAGAGATGCATCGTGACAGATGCCCAAGGCCCCCTCTCTTACCGCTGGCAAAAGGATGGCGGCTAAAGGACACAGTCCCAATACCAGATAGAATATCCGCTTATCTGTACTTTGAGTAAAAACCGGTAATTCCGGAAGTAAAAACTCCAGAATAGCCGATAAGATAAATAAAACTCCGAAACAGAAAGTTCTCCCATATTCCAGGCCACAGAGGTCTCCCAGCCATCCGGTCAGAATGACGGTACCCAGCCATAGTATCAAAAAATTCCTCCCCTGATCCATCCGGTCTCTTTTTTCCTTACGAATGGTCACAAGGGCATCTTGGGAGAATTTTCCATCCCCTGAGTCTCTCTTAATTGACTTCATTCCATAACCTTCTCTTCAAAGGGTATCGGATTATCTCCAGATAATCCACATCGTCCGCGGAATACAAACCGTAGACATCTTTTTCATTGTAGCTCATATAATAAATAAAAGTATCCTTCTCCTCTTTGGTATCTTCCCAAAATGTGATATGAAAAAGAGGATCCAGTAATTCTTCCAGCATGGTCTCAGGATCCACCCGGTACTCCTGGGGTTCTGTTCCCTCATTCTTCCAACAAAGGATATGGGATATACCCTGTTTCTGCAATGCCAGAGAACAGGAGAAATAATCCTCCATCAGGGCATCAATTTTCCGCATATTAAGTTCCGTCAGACCGGTATCCAGATATAACCTGGGTGTTCTCCCCATAGGAAGCCCTAATTCTTTTACCATGAGCTCCCCGGTTTTTTCCGTCAGTTTCCAGTGAATCTGTTTCATGGAATCCCCATCCCGGTAGGGACGGATTCCCTGGTATAATCCGGGATCATAGCCTGAAGGCGCCTCCATCATTTTTTCACCCTCCGGATCCAGGTCTAAGAAGGCCGGAAACTCCAAGACCATCTCCCTGGTTTCCGGCAGTATCATCAATCTTTTCTTCACAGAAGACAGGATGACCTTTTTTCCAATCCCAAAGAGACCATAAATAGCAGCCTCCTCCAGAAAAAACTCCATCATTCCAAGATAAGGCATATTCACATCGAAGACTGCAATCCCTTCCTCTCCTACCATCAGTTTTATGGGAAGGGTAATCTCTTCCTCTTTTCCGTCGAACAAACGGCAGATTCTGATTCGGGCTTCTCCGTGAAAGAGAGGAATCCGTCCTTCCTGAACTACATGAAGATATCCGGTCACCTTGTCTCCTTTACGGCAGGTTCCCGGAAGTTCAAAAGCACAGGGAAGATTCTCCGGCAGACACTTATAATATAGAAAAGAAATACCCAAAATGATTCCGCAGAACAAAAGGTAATATATGAGAATAGCTATTCCTATATAGGAAGACAGAGCAATACCTGCCACAAAGGCAAGCAGGATATTCCGAATCTTTTCTCTCATGGTTTCCCTCATTTTCGTGTCTTCAGATCCGGCACTTTGACGGATGCCAGAATCTCCTTCATGATATTTTCTACTGCATTTTCCTGGAGACGGGCCCTTGCCTTCAGGATAATCCGGTGCCCGAATACTTCCCGGGCCACCATCTGCACATCCTCCGGTATGACATAATCCCTCCCGGAAAGATAGGCCCCTGCCTTAGCCATTCTGGATAGAGCCAAAGATCCCCTGGGACTTACTCCCACCTCCACCTGATCATGATTTCTGGTGGCAGCTGCCAGCATGGCGATATACTGATAGATCAAAGGTGAAACTTCCGTGCGGGCTACTTCTCCCTTAATCTTCTGTAATTCTTCTTCTCGCAGTATCGTTTTAACGGAATCCAGGGGATTGGAAGTTCCACGGTCCTGCATCAGATGGATTTCCTCCTTCAGGTCCGGATATCCCATGGATAGCATAACCATAAAACGGTCCAGCTGGGACTGAGGTAAAGTCTGGGTACCGGCAGAACCTGTGGGGTTCTGGGTAGCAATGACAAAAAATGAATCCGGCAGATTAAAAGTATTTCCATCCACAGTGACCTGCTTTTCCTCCATAGCTTCCAGGAGGGCAGACTGGGTTCTGCTGGAAGTTCGATTCAGCTCATCTGCCAGCAGGATCTGGGTCATTACAGCACCGGGACGATATGCAAAGGTACCGGACTCCCTGTCATAATAGTAGTATCCCAGGACATCAGAGGGCATTACATCCGGCGTAAACTGGATTCTCCGATAGTCCAGTCCCAGGGCTTTGGAAAAGGCCAGTGCCATGGTGGTCTTTCCAACTCCGGGGACATCCTGCAGGAGTACATGTCCATCCGACAGAAAAGCCATAAGTACCTTCCTGGTGACGCTCTCCTTTCCGATGATAACCTGATTCACTTCCTGTAATACTTCTTTTATTTTATGATTCATGGCTGATTCCTCCAGTTATATACAAGCAATATTAATATTAATTAAGAAACAAATCACCAAAGGGTAGTCCTTTTCATACGAGTCTTATTTCTTCAAGAATGAACCTGCGACATCCGGAATAAACTCCAGGCGAAGCCTCATCCCCATCCCTGCGGCAAGACGCTGTAAAGTTCGTATGGATGGATTGGCATTGCCTCTTTCCAGTTTGCTGATATCCCCCTGGGCAATACCTGTGCGCTCCGATAATTCCTTTTGAGTCAAGCCAGATTGCTGTCTTGCATCAATGAGAGCCTGTATAATAGCATGTTCAGGCTGAAGAGCTTCATACTCAATTTTAAACTCAGGATCTTGAAGCTGCTCTTGAAGAAAATCATCAAATTTTACGCTCATTTTCGTTCTCCCTTCTGAGCAAATAATTTTCACGATATTTTTTCGCCAACATAATCTCTTTCGAAGGCGTTTTCTTTGTCTTCTTAATAAATCCGTTTTTCAATATAATATGTTGATCAATGTAAAAGAAGTATAACACTCTGGTTATGTCAGAACCGATCTTCGCACGAAGTTCAAATATTCCATCAGATAGATGTTTACTATAAGGTTCCCGCAATTCATACCCATTATCCTGTAAAATGCTGATTATATGTAACATTTTTGCCCGCATCTTTTTATCTAAGGATAACAGAAAATCTTTCGCCGGCTGCCTGCCGGTTTCCGTTTCATAGAATTCTACTTCGAATTTAGTCATTTTGTTTTCTTACAACCTCATAATATAGGATTTATCCTATTTCGTCAACAATAACTCTCAGAGCTGTATTTCTTAACCTTTTCAAACATAGCAAATACCATTACTTTCGCTTTTTACGGCCGTACATCGGACCTTTGTCCCAGTATCTTAATAATTCTCTGGCAGAAAACGGCATATCTGTATATCCGTTCTTTTTCAACAAATCCCTGACAAGCTTGGCATCCAGTTTATCTCCATAATCACATTTTCTTGTCAGAATATCGAAAGCCACACTATCCAGCAAACGGACAAACTTTTTATTCTCCCGAATATCTGACAGGACAAGAGGATACTCCCGAGCCTCGGGAATATATCATCTCAAAAACAGATGATCCTGAATTATTCGCGATTATCCAAGATATGATGGATACGAAAAATCCAACCAGAAACAGGTTATTGGCCTATTACAAGAAGCTAAAAGCTGAACCAAAATAAAAAAGAGCATCAAACATAAGATAATACCCCAAGTAATATCTCTTGTATTGATACTCCATTTATATCAATTTATGTCAGGCCATCGCCTCAAACAGTCTCCCGGCAATTTCCTCAATCCTCTCCACTTTTATAGAGGAATAATTCATAACAAATGTATTCTCAAACCGGTTCTCCTCCCCATTGTAATACCGGGATATGGGAACCAGTTTAATTCCCTGTTCCAGTGCCCTCTCCACGATCTCCTTTTCATGGCGTGTGCTTTTTATTTTCATCAGAAAATGTACTCCCGCATCCTTTTCTGTAATGGCGATCCTGTCGCCCAGAGGGGCTTTTCGGAAAGCCTCAAGAATCCGGTCTCTCTTATTCTGATAAAAGATGCGGAGTCGATTCAGATGTTTTTCAAAGCTCCCGTTGGCGATAAATTTCGCCAGGGTATACTGCTCAAAGTTAGAAACCGTACAGGAATAAAACCCAAGGGTCTCATGAAAACGGGGAACCAAAGTCTCCGGCAGGACCATATAGCTGATGCGGACCGTAGAACAAAGGGTCTTGGTAAAGGTGTTCATATAGATCACCTGGTCCGATATATCGATGCTCTGCAAGGTGGGGATGGGCCTTCCGCTTAGACGCAATTCACTGTCATAATCGTCTTCGATGATAAATCTGCTCTCTTTTTCAGAAGCCCAGCGAAGCAATTCATACCTACGGCTGATCGGTGTGACAATCCCGGTAGGGAAATGATGGGAAGGAGAGATGTGGAGCACATCCACCTGTTTCTTTTCCAGGTCTTGCAAGGATACCCCTTCTTTATCCATATCT
>JBGVCE010000205.1:0-7996 GCA_045226235.1 Anaerobutyricum sp. | reverse complement strand
AAGCTTGAGGACGGGGTGATCTTTGGTTTGCTGGGTTCGGACCAGTCTGCAAAATCAGCCATACTTCAGGCTGCGGCCGGAAGCGCCAGACCTTCCTATGGGGAGATCCTTCTGGATGGGGAGTCTGTATTCTCCTCGGACTCCTCTTATCTGCATATCGGTTATATGCCGCAGAAATACGGGTTTTACGAGCAGCTTACCGTGGAGGAGTACTTTGAAGTCTTCCTGGCCTTATACAAGGTGAATGGAAGATATCGAAGCCGGAGAGTGGATGAGGTCCTGAACCTTCTGGAGATGGAGGAATACAGATTAAGCTACATCAGTGAGATTCCCAAGGAGTTAAAGCCCTTTCTCTGCCTGGGTAAGACAATCTTACATGAACCCTCCTGGCTGTTTTTTGACGAACCTTTTGGTGATATGAACCCTGCCCTTCGAAAAAAGATGCTGGACTGCCTGGGAATGCTGTGGGAGCAGGGGAAATCCCTGGTGATCAACAGCCCGGTATTCCCGGAACTTAACGCATTCCTGACCAATGTGGCTGTCATCGAAGGAGGGCAGATCGTGGCAGAAGGAACCATAGAAACCTGCTATGAGTCATTCTTACGGTCGAGTCCCATCCGTATGAGGATCCTCGATGGGATGGATGAGGCTATACGGGTCCTTCGGGAAAATGATCAGGTAGACCGGGTTACGGTGAACGGGGAGGATGTCATCCTTCTGTTTTCCGGGGGAGATCAGGAGGAAGCGCAGCTTCTCACCCAGTTAGTTCAGGCAGGAGTGAAGGTTCACCATTACATGAGGGATCCTGTGGAGCTGGATCAGATTATGTGGAGGTAATAATGCAAAACTCGATGTTTCGATTGGAGATGCTGAAGGAAGGGCGGAGCATACGCCTTCCCATCCTTATCATTTTCTATAATTCAATTCTTGCCTTCGTGACCATACTGTTCCTGTTTTTTCATAACGAGTCAACGCAGGCAGGCTTATATCTAAACCAGGCAGGATTTCTGGTTCAGTTTCTCATCATCAGTTCTCTGCAGATCCTGGCGGTCTTTATCCTGATGCCCTTCGCCGTCTCTTCCATGGAAGATACGGACCGGGCGGTCTCGGAGCAGTTTATGATGATACCCGGCGTGGCCAGGCACCAGATCATAGCAAAGATAAATGTACTGGTACTGACCAACCTGCTGATCTTCTTATCCAGTCTTCCCATCATTACTTTATCCTGTATCTACAGCGGGATAAGCCTGATGAAGATCGGAAGGCTGATAGGACTTATCGCCCTGTTTTCTTTTTGGGGAGGGAGCATTGCCCTCTTTCACTTTAGTGTGAGCCGTCGTCCATTGTTTTCATTTGCCGGGACAGTCTTTACCTACTTTATGATGTCTGTGGGAATCCTGCTCTTCCTTGAGATCATTCGAAGTGCCAGCCTGGCTTCCGGACACGGGGAGCTTGCTTCCTGGGTGACCACTCTTTGCCTGGTGGTTAACCTGTTTAATCCCGTGGTGGTCTATGTGGGGTATTTTGAGAACCTATCCGGAAATGTACCCTTTATCACCTCATATTTTGGTAATTTCGGGATTGATGTTACCAGCAGGACTTTTTCCTACCTTTATTTTAAACTGGCAATCCTGGCCTGTATCCTGGTGGGAATTATCTTCCTCTCCCTGGCTATCCATTTTTATTTCAGGGAGAAAACCGGCTAATAAAAGAAAAAAGGCTGATCACATAAAAATGTGACAGCCTTTTTTGATTTCACTGCATTCATTCTTAATCAATCAAGTCCAGCCAGTGCTGTCTGCTAAAAGATACCCCAATATATCGTCACAGATGAATATACAAGTGAAATAATACATGAGTAAATATACATTACTTATGTTACTATTTATTTATATTCATGTTAAAAGAGTGTTAATATTTTCAAAAAAGGGAAGTTTTACGCCCTTGCTTGTTGAAATCGACACAGTGTGCTATAATTGATTCGCTTATCTTATCAATATTGTTATGAATAATATTCCACAAACAGTTACAGGAGGTTGCCATGGATTTAATCTATAGAAGTACACGTAACCAGGAAGAGACAGCAACGGCTTCCCAGGCCATACTGAAAGGTCTGGCTGATCAGGGAGGACTGTTTGTACCTGACTCGATTCCTCAGCTTGACCGCTCTCTGGAAGAACTCTCCAGGATGAGTTACCAGCAGGTTGCCTATGAAGTGATGAAACTATTTCTGACGGATTTTACGGAGGAGGAGCTGAAATACTGTATCGAATCTGCTTACGATACAAAATTTGATACTTCTTCCATCGTGGAGCTCATCCCCAGAGATGGGGCCTATATCCTGGAGTTATTCCATGGGGCGACCATCGCTTTTAAAGATATGGCGCTTTCCATCCTGCCCTACCTTCTGACCACAAGCGCTAAGAAGAACCAGGTTAAAAATGAGATCGTTATCCTTACAGCAACTTCCGGTGATACGGGAAAGGCTGCCCTGGCCGGTTTTGCAGACGTGCCGGGAACCAGGATTATCGTATTCTATCCGAAACACGGGGTCAGCCCCATCCAGGAGAAGCAGATGATAACCCAGAGAGGAGAGAACACTTATGTAATCGGTATCGAAGGGAACTTTGATGATGCCCAGACAGGGGTTAAGAAAATGTTTTCTGATCCGGATCTGGCTCTTGAGATGGATCAGGCCGGTTTCCAGTTCTCCTCCGCCAATTCCATAAATATCGGACGTCTGGTTCCTCAGATTGTATATTATGTGTACAGTTATGCAACACTTCTGGGAAGAGGTGAAATCCGTCCGGGAGAAAAGATCAATATCGTTGTTCCTACGGGTAATTTTGGAAATATCCTGGCGGCCTACTATGCCAAAGGTATGGGTCTGCCGGTGGATAAGCTGATCTGCGCTTCCAATGAAAATAAAGTGCTGTTTGATTTCTTTGGGACCGGCGTCTACGACAGAAACCGTCCTTTTATCCTGACTTCTTCCCCGTCCATGGATATTCTGATTTCCAGCAATCTGGAGAGACTGATCTATCAGATTACCGGAAGGGATGCGGAGAAAAACAAGGAACTGATGGATGGCCTGTCCGGGGAGGGCAGCTACCAGATCACAGAGGATATGAGAAAGCAGCTGAGTGATTTTTACGGAAATTATGCCGGCGAGGAAGACACGGCTGAGGCGATCAGGGCGATGTACCAGGCCTGCGGCTATGTGCTGGATACCCATACGGCTGTGGCAGTGAGCGTTTATAAAAAATATAAGAATGAAACAGGGGATGACAAGGTTACGGTGATCGCATCTACCGCCAGCCCCTATAAGTTCACCAGAAGCGTCATGAACGCTATCGATCCGTCCTATAACGATAAGACAGACTTTGAGCTGGTGGATGAATTATGCCGTATCTCCGGAGTGAAGATACCACAGGCCATCGAGGACATCCGAAGCGCACCGGTACTTCATCATACTGTATGTGAGACTGAGGATATGTGCAGAGAGGTTAAAAAGATTTTAGGACTCTAACTATTGACTTTTTTCTATAATATAGTATAATATCATCCGACCTATTTTTACTGTAAATGATTATTAGGAGAAATGTTGATGGAAGACACAAGATTAGCTTTTGCCAATACCATGGAGAACCTGCTGAAACAGGCGAAGGAGAATAAGAGCGTTCTAGAGTATAAGGATATCAATGATTCCTTTAAGGATGTGGAGCTTACTCCTGAACGGTTCGAATGGATTCTGGACTACTTTGAAAAACAAGGGGTCGATGTGCTTAACACCAGTGAAGATGAGACTGAGGATGAAGAGTTTATCGATGATAACGATGAAGTGGATATCATTGATGACAAGGATTTCCTTGAAGGAGTCAGCCTGGAAGACCCGGTACGTATGTACCTCAAAGAGATCGGTAATATCCCCCTTCTCACCGCGGAAGAAGAGGTGTTTCTTGCACAGCGTATCGAAAAAGGGGATGAGATGGCCAGAAAGCAGCTGATCGAGGCAAACCTTCGTCTGGTTGTGAGCATCGCCAAGAAATACGTAGGGCGGGGCATGTCTTTCCTTGATCTGATCCAGGAAGGAAACATGGGCCTGATGAAAGCCGTGGAGAAGTTTGATTACAAGAAGGGGAACAAATTCAGTACCTATTCTACCTGGTGGATCCGACAGGCCATCACTCGCGGCATCGCTGATACCGCCAAGACCATCCGTGTTCCTGTTCATATGGTGGAGACCATCAACAAGACACTTCGTACTTCCAGAATGCTTCTTCAGGAGCTTGGCAGAGAACCCACCAATGATGAGATTGCCCGGAAGATGGATATGCCGGTGGCAAAGATTGATGAGATTCTCAAGACTTCCCGTGACCCTGTCTCTCTGGATACCCCCATCGGGGAGGAGGAAGACAGCCAGCTGGGAGATTTTATCGAGGATGAATCTCTCCTGTCTCCGGTGGATTCCGCATCTTTCTCCATGTTGAAGGAGGAGCTGGAAGTTGCCATGGCTTCTCTGACTGAGAGGGAGAGAAACGTGATCAAACTCCGTTTCGGGCTTGATGACGGGAAGACCAGGACCCTGGAAGAGGTAGGAAAGGAATTCAATGTTACCAGAGAACGTATCCGTCAGATTGAGGCCAAGGCTTTGAGAAAACTGAGACATCCAAGCCGAAGCAGAAAGCTGAAAGATTTTCTGGAGTAGAAATATAGGAAGACCCTTTGGTCTTCCTTTTTTTATCAGTAGATAACGGACAAATTGGGGTGAAGATTTTGTTAGAAGGTAATAAATTTACGGATGTATTTCCGGATTATCAGGTTCCGGAGGGATTCCGGTTTCTTCTGTCGCAGGCCGTGGTAGAACGGGTCGTTCTGAAACAGAAGAAGAAACAGTTGGTGGTTCATATTCTCAGTGAACATCTCTTTTCCAGAAAGATGCTGAAGAAGATAGCATTTGATCTGAAAAAAGAGCTTTTCTCCAAAGACTATGTTTTTGTTATCATCGAGGATCGTTACCGTCTTTCTTCCGCTTACAGCCTGGAGCAGATTGCCAGGGAATACTGGGAGACAATCCTGGATGACTGTAAGCAGATGGGGCAGGTAGAGTACAGTCTGATCTCCCGTTGCGACTGGGGATTTGACGGTAACATCATGACCATACTTCTGGAGGATTCTTTCTTTGCAAAGGATAAGGTTCCTGTATTAAAAGAATATTTCGAAAGTCTTTTCCGGGAAAGATTCGGGAAGGAGATCCGGGTGGGATTTAACTTCACGGATGAAGCGAAGAAATCCTTCTACGCTGCCAGAGATAACAGGCTCCGCCAGGAGGTAGAACTGGTTATGGAACACAGCCGTCGTGCGGAGGAGAACCGGGATGGCAGCAAGGACACGGAGGAAGGCCAGAATCAGAAGAAGAAAGGCAACCGTCCTTATCAGGGCAATTTCTATGAAGAGAGAGCCAGGATGCAGGAGTTTGGAAAAAGGCGGGCTAATCCCAAGGATCCCGATGTGTTCTATGGAAGAAACTGCGACGGTGACATCACACCTATCGAAGAAATCCGGGATGAGATTGGCATGACTGTCATCCGGGGGGAGATCATCTCCCTGGAAGAGAGGGAGATCAAAGGGGAGAAAACCATGTTCTCCTTCACCATCACCGATGATACGGATTCCATCACAGGAAGGATCTTTGTAAGAAATGATCAGGCGCTGGAATTCCGGGAACATTTTCAGCAGGGGCGGTTCTATAAGATTAAAGGAACTCCCACCAATGATTATAAGACTCATGAGCTGGTGCTTGGAGCGATACGGGGAATCAAGGCCGTGCCAGATTTCAGAGAAGTGAGAATGGACCGCAGCGCCCAGAAGAGGGTGGAACTGCACCTCCACACGGTCATGAGTGATAACGACAGTGTGGTGGATATCAAAAAGGTCATTGACACTGCCAAAAAATGGGGACATAAAGCTCTGGCAATCACGGACCACGGTGTTTTGCAGGCTTTCCCGATCGCTGCCCACTGTCTCTCCAAAGACGATGATTTTAAAATCATCTATGGCTGTGAGGGATATTTTGTCGATGATCTGAAGTCCCTGGTTTTAAACAGCAGGGGACAGAGCCTTCAGGACTCCTATGTGGTATTTGATATAGAGACCACGGGATTCAGCTCCGTCTACGATGAGATCATTGAGATCGGCGCCGTGAAGATCGAGGGAGGGGAAGTGAGAGACCATTACAGCACCTTCCTCAACCCCGGGCGGCCGATCCCTGCAAGGATCACGGAACTCACCGGAATAGACGATACCATGGTGGCGAATGCCGGAACCATCGATCAGGTTCTGCCTGAATTCCTGGAATTCTGCCATGGAAGCAGCCTGGTGGCTCATAACGCGGAGTTCGATGTAGGTTTCATCAGGGAAAAAGCGGAAAAACTGGGATTGAAAACAGATTTTACGGTTCTGGATACCCTGCAGATGGCCAGGCTTCTTCTCAAGGAACTAAACCGTTTTAAACTGAACACCATCTGTAAGCATCTGGGGATCAAACAGGAGCATCATCACAGGGCGGTGGATGATGCCAGGGTAACAGCAGAAGTATTTTTGCGTTTTGTTGCCATGCTGGAAGAGATGGGAATCCAGGATACAGACCAGCTCAATTCTATGGGGAAAGTATCTGAGGATCTGATCCGTAAGGCCAACGCTACCCACGGGATCATCCTGATCCAGAATGATAAAGGCAGGGTGAATCTAAACCGCCTTGTCTCGGAGGCCCATCTGAGATATTTCCAGCGTCGGCCGAAAATGCCGAAAAGCCTGATTGAGAAATACAGGGAAGGACTTATCCTGGGCTCTGCCTGCGAGGCGGGAGAACTCTTTCAGGCGGTGATCAGCCATAAGAGTGAGCAGGAGATTGCCAGATTGGTAAACTTCTATGATTACCTGGAAATCCAGCCCATCGGGAATAATGCCTTTATGCTGGAAAGTGACCGCTACGATGCCCTATCCGAGGAGGATCTTAGGGACTATAACCGGAAGATCGTGGAATTGGGTGAGAAATACCATAAACCTGTGGTGGCCACCTGTGACGTACATTTCCTGAATCCGGAAGATGAGATCTACCGGCGTATTCTTCAGGCTGCCAAAGGGTATTCGGACTCCGACCGGCAGGCGCCTCTCTATTTCCGTACCACGGAGGAGATGCTGGCTGAGTTTTCCTACCTGGGAGAAGAGAAGGCCTATGAGGTGGTGGTGACCAACAGCAACAAGATTGCTGATATGATCGAGAAGATTTCTCCGGTTCATCCGGATAAATGTGCTCCGGCCATACCAAAATCAGATGAGATCCTGACGAAGATCTGTTACGATAAGGCCCATGAGATCTATGGACCTGATTTGCCTGAGATTGTAAAAAACCGTCTGGACCGGGAACTGAATTCTATTATAAGCAATGGCTTTGCGGTTATGTATATTATCGCACAGAAACTGGTGTGGGATTCCAATGATCACGGATATCTGGTCGGCTCCAGGGGATCTGTAGGATCTTCCTTCGTGGCTACCATGTCCGGCATAACGGAAGTAAATCCTCTTCCGGCCCACTATATCTGCCCCTCATGTCATTTTGTGGATTTTGATTCGGAACATGTGAAACCTTATGCCATGAAGGGTATGTCAGGCTGTGATATGCCTGACAGAAAATGTCCTCACTGCGGAACGGCTCTCATCAAGGAGGGACATGACATTCCCTTTGAGACCTTCCTGGGATTTAAGGGGAATAAAGAACCGGATATCGATCTGAATTTCTCGGGAGAGTATCAGGCCAAAGCACACAAATATGTGGAGGTTATCTTTGGTGAGGGGAAGGCTTTCCGGGCCGGGACCATAGGTACCATAGCCGATAAGACGGCTTACGGGTACGTGAGAGGGTATTTTGAAGACCATAACATCCACAAACGTTCCTGTGAGATCGCGCGGCTGGCCAGAGGATGCACCGGTGTGA
>JBGVCE010000204.1:0-2830 GCA_045226235.1 Anaerobutyricum sp. | reverse complement strand
TTCATATAATCATCCTCATTTCATCATTTCAATTACTGTCTATTTTATAGTATACAGCAAAAAGCATAATTCTAAAACTCTTTCTTAAAAATCTCAGCTACAGTAAGTAAGAAAGGGCCATGTTTCCACGACCCTTTCTTACTGTATGGCAAATACATAATATAGAAATAATGATGAAAAAAGAAGAATCAATCATTAAGGCTGGTCTTGAAGGATACTTCATGTTTCACATCGTACCAGTCAAACATCTCATCGATAACTTTACGATCCTGTTTTCCGGTAAATGCGCTTATGATCGGAACAATAACCAGTCCGCCTACCATAGCGATTACACCTGAGTTGATGGAAGAACGGAAGATGTAGCCAAAGATGGGACCCCAGCCGCTTACATCCGTTCCGGTAAGAGTAATAATCATCTGCAGGATGGCAATTGCACATCCCCAGACAAAGCAGGTTGCTGTTGCCGCTTTCGTGACACCTTTCCAGTATAAACCGTAGAGGAATGGAGCAAGAAACGCGCCTGCCAGGGCTCCCCATGATACACCCATCATCTGAGCGATGAAGGTTACTTCCGGATGAGCATCTTTAAAGATAGCGATGATAGCAGAAACAACGATAAAGAATACGATAAAGATCTGCATGGTCCTAACCTGTTTCTTTTCGTCCATTTCCTTGCTGGATGCCACCTTAATCACATCCAGGGTGAAGGTGGATGATGATGTCAGAACCAGGGAAGATAAGGTTGACATGGAAGCCGATAAAACAAGAACGATAACGATGGCGATAACAAATGCCGGAAGGGTGGATAACATACTCGGGATGATAGTATCAAACAATGGTTTTCCCGTTGCTTCATTAAAGGCAATCTTATCTGCGTAAAGTCTTCCGAAACCACCCAGGAAGTAACAGCCACCAGCCACGATAATCGCAAATACTGTAGAGATGATGGTGCCCTTCTGGATATCATGCTCACTCTTGATAGCGTAGAATTTTCCGACCATCTGAGGCAGTCCCCAGGTACCCAGGGAGGTAAGCATAACCACAAACAGCAGAGCCAGAGGATCCGGTCCCAGGAAGGAAGTAAATGCCCCGCCGGACCATCCTTCACATTCCACTGCAGATAATTTCTGCATGGTTAAAAGTAAGCCTCCATTCTGATGCAGAACTGAAAAAATAACGGCGCTGATACCGAACAACATGATGATTCCCTGAATAAAGTCATTGATGGCCGTTGCCATATATCCGCCTACGATTACGTAGATACCTGTCAGAATCGCCATAACGATGATTACTACATAGTAAGGAACATTGAAAGCCATCCCGAACAGACTGGACAAACCATTGTAAAGGGATGCTGTATAAGGAATCAGGAAAATGAAAACGATCACAGATGCTGCAACCTTAAGGGGAGTTGACTCAAAACGTTTTCCGAAGAAATCCGGCATAGTCTTGGCATCCAGATGCTGTGTCATGATTCTGGTACGTCTTCCAAGTACATTCCATGCCAGCAGGGATCCGATAAATGCATTTCCCAGACCTGCCCAGGTACTGGACATACCAAAATTCCATCCAAACTGTCCCGCATAACCTACAAAGATAACGGCGGAAAAATAAGAAGTACCGAATGCAAAGGCGGTGAGCCAGGGTCCCACGGACCTTCCGCCTAACACGAATCCATTAACATCCGTCGCATGTTTTCTGGTGCTATATCCTACATAGAGCATCACCGCAAAAAAGATAACTAATAGGATTGCACTCAATACTTCTTTTGACATAACTACTTTCCTCCTAAAATTAAAACATTCTTCACTTCATAAGTTTAATACTTTATATATTAAATACTTTAAAGTGCTGAAGTTAATATAACTTATCTTATAAATTTTGTCAACCTATATTTTAAAATATTTCAAAAAAAGAGAACCCTGCCATACCGGCATGCCTGAGGATGTCTGATATGGCAGGGATTCAGCTTATTTTATCGGGTTATTTTATCCGCGGTTCTGCTGTTCAACCAGTTTATCCACTCCGTATTTCTTGCGGAGAGCAGGTTTTTCGATCTTGCCTGTTGCGTTTCTTGGAACATCAGCAAAGATGATTTTCTTCGGACGTTTGTATTTTGGAAGTTTATGGCAGAACTTCTCAATCTCCTCCTCGGTACACTCCATCCCGGGAATTACCTGAATGATGGCTCCGGTGATCTCACCCAGTCTCTTGTCCGGCAACCCGATCACAGCTACATCGGAGATCTTAGGGTAGGCTGTCAGGAAGTTTTCAATCTGAACCGGGTAGATATTTTCTCCACCGGAGATGATAACGTCTTTTTTACGGTCTACAAGGAAATAAAAACCGTCCTCATCCTGCATGGCCATGTCACCGGTAAAGAGCCAGCCGTCCTTTAATGTCTCGGCAGTGGCTACAGGATCATTATAATAGCAGGTCATAACACCCGGGCCCTTGACACAGAGTTCTCCTACCTCGCCCTGTACTACCGGTTTGCCTTCTTCATCGACGATTTTACACTCCCAGCGATATCCCGGAATACCGATGGCTCCCACCTTATGGATGTTTTCCATGCCCAGATGAACACATCCGGGGCCGGTGGATTCGGATAATCCGTAGTTGGTATCGTAGTCGTGGTGCGGGAATACAGCCTTCCAGCGCTTGATGAGGGTCGGCGGCACCGGCTGGGCGCCGATGTGCATGAGCCTCCACTGGGAGAGCTGGTACTTGGTGAGATCGATCTTTCCGCTGTCGATGGCGTCCAGGATGTCCTGGGCCCACGGCACCAGCAGCCAGACGATGGTGCAGCGCTCCTCGCTGACAGTCCGGA
>JBGVCE010000203.1:0-2587 GCA_045226235.1 Anaerobutyricum sp. | reverse complement strand
AGGGAGATCTCATCGTTTACACCCAGTACAAAGATGGGGAAAGGCAGGATTACAACAGTATTTCAGAAGCTGTCTTAAAGGTTCCCATGGTGATTCTTACCAACAAAAATACTGCCAGCGCTTCGGAAATCATGACGGGATGTCTCAAGGATTACGGCCTTGCTACAGTGGTTGGCGATACAAGCTACGGAAAAGGAATCGTTCAGTCCGTCATTCCTCTGGGCGACGGTTCTGCTGTAAAACTTACCGTATCTGCATATTACACTCCAAAGGGAGTCAGCATTCACAAAAAGGGAATTGAGCCGGATGTGAAGATGGAGATGACGGACGAGGACTGGAAAGCTGCCTTGGAAGATTCCTCCAAAGATAAACAGCTCAATAAAGCTTACCAGATTTTAAAAGATGCTCAATAATTATAACCTTAGTCGATTCCAAGACCCGTCAGGAAGTTTCGAATCATCTCTTCGAAAGCATAATCGAGGCTCTTATCCAGGGAGAAGACCCGGTAGGAGATTCCCGTGGTGAGTTTTAAGGATTCCGAATCATATAGGATGTTGAGGTACATTCCTTCAATATCTTCTTCCCGGAAAGCAGCTCCGCTGTTTTTTAACAGTTCCTTAAGATCGGATTCCCGGAGTGCCAGGATAAACCTGCAGCCCAGAGGGAGCTGTTTTCCTTTAATGATGGAGAAGACCCTGGGCCGGACTTCCTTCCAGTAACTTAAGTCCCGGGTGAGGCTGTGCCGTGTGTCTGTGTCGTAGAATTCTTTGTTGATGTGCCCGTCAAGATGGTAGGATATGCCCATCTTGATGGATGCCTCCACAAAATAAAAGTGATCGAAGGATTCCAGGGTCAGAAGATGGGACATGAAAGAACGGATATCATTTATCTGCAGGGAAAGCATTCGGTTCCTCCTTAAAATTCAATCGGAACCGTCCTGACGATTCCACATAAAACTGCCGGATAATATATGCCGGAACAACATAATGATAGCATATACGCCAGAAAGAAGAAAGAAAATGTTATTTGATTGTCTAAAGAAAGGTACCGCGCCAAACCGCGTGGTATCTTACGCAAAAGAATATCTGATGCAGAATGGATTTGAAGAATTATATTATGATAAAATATTTCATCCCATCCATGGGGGAAAATATTTTGTGGCCCCCTTTCCGGATGTGCTGTTCGCGTTTACCGTGGGGGAGAAGATAAAGTATCTCCAATCCATGAGGATGGCATTTGCCCATCTGGATCAGCCTTGCTTTAAGATTAAAGGAAAGCCCGACCATAAGAACTTCGGATGCGGTCAGCTTAACGTGGAGATCTACGGAGGTATGACGGAGCATACCTGGTTTGACCGGCCCCTGGGTATCGCCGGGATGGTTGCCCTCAGGGGGGAGGAGGCTTTTGAGCCGGAGATCATTTCTTATGACAGCAAGCGCCCTGTGGCCATCATACCTGGTATCGCCATCCATATGAAGCGGGATATGAACGAAGGATGGAAAATCGACAGGCAGAAGGAACTGCTCCCTGTGATCGGGTTGGGAAAACAGTGGACCGAGGGAAGTTTCCTGCGGTTTTTGGGGGAGGAGCTGGAGGTGGACCCTGATGAGATCCTGTCCTATGACCTGACCCTGTATAATGACGAACAACCCCGCTACGTGGGGATTAATGATGACCTGATCGTATCTCCTCGTCTGGACAACCTGACTTCTGTCTGTGCGTTACTGGAGGCAATCACAGAGGCAGACCGGGAAGATGGAATAAACCTTATCGGGCTCTTTCACAATGAAGAGGTGGGGAGTGTATCAAAATCCGGTGCGGATTCCACACTTCTTATGGGAATTCTGAAACAGATCTTTCATGCTCTTACCTGTAGCGATGATATGCTGCGGGCTTCTCTTGGCAGAAGCTACTATCTGTCGGTGGATGGCGCTCATGGAGCCCACCCTAATTATCCGGAATGCAGCGATATCACCAGCAGGGTGATCCTGGGAGAGGGAGTAGCCATCAAAACCAGCAGCACGGGCACCTATGCTTCAGACTGCAGGATGAAGGCGATCATGACAGGGCTGGCAGAAAAATATGATATCCTGCTCCAGGAGATGACAAACCGCAACACCATACGGGGCGGTTCCACCCTGGGTCCCATGATCGGGGCAGGCACACCTATGCACGGCTGCGATATCGGTGTCCCCATGTGGGCGATGCACTCTGCCATGGAGACCATATCCAAGAACGATTACGAGGCCTTATGTCAGCTGCTCACCGCCTTCCTGAACGATTAAAGAGGTGTTGTCATGGATGTGAAAATATATACTGACGGTGCTGCCAGAGGAAATCCCAACGGACCCGGAGGCTATGGTGTCGTGTTGTTGTATGTGGATGGGAAAGGAGTCACCCACAGGAGGGAACTATCCGGCGGTTACGCAAAGACGACCAACAACCGCATGGAGCTTATGGCAGCCATAGTTGGACTTGAAGCCTTGATCCGACCCTGTCATGTGGAGCTTTATTCTGACTCTCAGTATCTGGTCAGGGCATTTAACTACGGCTGGATTGAAAACTGGATCCGAAAGGGCTGGAAACG
>JBGVCE010000202.1:0-2090 GCA_045226235.1 Anaerobutyricum sp. | reverse complement strand
AGAGAATATCCACCACCAGCATAATTGCTATGTACAGGGCGGAGTAAATGAAACTCAGAGATATGACCACATTGTAGTCATTGGACTGAATCGCATTTACCAGAAGAGAGCCCACGCCGGGGATGGCAAAGATCTTTTCCACCACCAGAGAGCCGGTCATCAGATCTACGATCAGAGGCGCCAGAACTGTGATAATCGGAATCAGGGCGTTTCTCAAAGCATGCCGGAAGATCAGTGCGGGGCCTGAGATACCTTTGCTCTCTGCCAGCAGCATGTACTCGCTGCCCAGGACCTCCAGCATCTCTGTCCTGGTAAATCGGGCGATGGACGCCATGGTAAACATGGACAGAGACACACTGGGCAGAATACTGGAATTCAATTCCTCTGCTGAATTATACAACATGGGGAAAACCTGCCAGACATAGCCGAACTGGTAACTTAAGGCCAGGGCAAATACATAAGATGGTACTGACACGCCGATTACCGAAATGATCGTACATATGGTATCCAGAATCGTATCGTGCCTCAAAGCTGCGATCAGACCAAGAATCAGTCCGATCACCGCACCGATGGCCACAGCAAAGCCACCGATAGCTATGGAAACAGGAAGTCTCGTCGCTATAAGCTGAGAAATCGGTGTATTTTTCGAAATATTATAGCTCACGCCAAAATCACCGCGAAGCATATTGGCAACATAGCGGAAGAACTGGATGAAAACAGGCTGATCCAGTCCGTATTTGGCATAAAGAATGGCTTTCTGATCCGCATTCAGCTTCTCGTCGTTGAAGGGAGAGCCGGGCATGAGCTGCATCAGAATAAAGAGGACAAGCAGTATGACCAAGAGGGTAAAAACCGCTGTGATCACACGCTTCGCAACGTATTTTTTCACGGGTATAACTCCTTAAAAGTAAAGATGCTTATAAATCTCAGGGGGTATTCGGGCCGCCTGGCGGCCGCCCCTGTTAAAGCCATGGAAATGGAAAATGTGAGCCGTACCAGGCTGCATAAACTTTCGTACGGCTCACCTTTAAAAATCACATTTGCTAAAACGTATCGTTACTCACCGGGACATCAATGTCTCCTGAAAATCAGGGATTACTCGGACTTAACAGCGTTCTTGAACACACGGTTAAGTGCCACAGGATGGAACTCAATGCCTGTTACACTTGGAGAAATCATCTCCGCGTTGCACTGGGTGTAGAGCGGGAAGATGGCTGCATCGTTCATAACGATCTTCTCAGCGTCATAAAGGGCATTCCATCTGGCCTGCGGATCTGTGGAAAGCTTGCCGGTGGTACAGTCTTTGATGATCTCATCGTACTCGGCATTGCTCCAGCGGCCATAGTTGTTGTGCTTATGCTCCGGATCCTTCTCTGTGAGCCACATGCCAAGATAGGTCATCGGATCAGCGTAGTCCGGTCCCCAGCGGGTAAGGCCGAGCTGATAGTTATAGTTCTCAAGATCGTTGACTCTCTGCTTCTTCGGCTCTGTCTTCAGAGTGACAGTAAAACCAGGAAGGGTGGTCTCCCACTGTTCCTTCAGAACCTGGGCAACTTTCTTCGGTGCATCGTCATCATCAACCACCATCTCCAGCTTCAGCTCTTTGATGCCAAGCTCTTCCAGTCCCTTGGCCCAGTATTCTGCTGCCTTATCTGCATCAAAAGCACATACATCAGCGTACTTGGTCTGGTCTGCAGAGAAATCAGTTCCATCCGGACCTGTGGCAAAATCCATCGGCACTGCTGTGTAGGTTGGTGCAGATCCGTCCTTCAGGACGTCTTTTGTGATGGCTTCACGGTTGATGGCCATAGTTAAAGCCATACGGATATTCAGGTTGGCGAGTTCTTTTACCTTGGAGATATTGGGGCTGACATACCAGAGGTAGCCGGCACCGATTGCCTGGAAGGCCTCATCGCCCTGCACCTGTTCAACCTGATCGCCATTGATGAGAGTTGTATCGAGAGCGCCTGTCTGATAGTTCATCAGCGCCTGCTGGGAATCCTGGATAACCTGATAGTTCAGTCCGGCCAGTTTCACTCTGCCTGCATCCCAGTAATCTTCGTTCTTGGTCAGGTGGAAGGCAGTTGCCG
>JBGVCE010000201.1:0-4556 GCA_045226235.1 Anaerobutyricum sp. | reverse complement strand
GAGGCTGCTTCCAAGCTTACCCAGAATGGAATTCTGAAGGTTATTCTTCTTGGTAATATAGATGAAGTAAAAGCAGCTGCAAAAGGTTTTGGCTTTGATATCTCCAAATGTGAGATTATAGATCCCGAGAATTACGCAGATATTGATCCTATGGTACAGGAGATGATCACACTCCGTAAGGGCAAAATGAGCGAGGAGCAGGTTCGCGCAGCTTTGGCAAAGAGTAATTATTTCGGAACCATGCTTGTTAAGATGGGCAAGGCTGACTGCCTTCTCGGCGGAGCTACCTACTCCACCGCTGATACCGTACGTCCTGCATTACAGCTGATCAAGACAAAACCCGGCAACAAGATTGTAAGTTCTGTATTCATTCTTGTGCGCGGAGATGAGAAGATCGCCATGGGCGACTGTGCCATCAACATTGATCCTACTGAGGATGATCTGGTTGAGATCGCTATTGAATCTGCCAACACAGCTAAGATCTTTGGCATGGACCCGAAGGTTGCCATGTTATCCTACTCCACACTGGGCTCAGGTAAAGGACCTTCCGTAACAAAGGTAGCCAATGCAACGAAGAAGATCAAAGAGATCGCTCCGGACCTTGCAGTAGAAGGTGAGATTCAGTTCGATGCTTCCGTAACTCCGGAAGTAGCACAGATTAAGTGCCCAGGCTCCCCTGTTGCAGGCCAGGCAAACACCTTTATCTTCCCGGATATCAATGCCGGTAACATCGGTTATAAGATCGCATCCCGTCTGGGTGGCTTTAAGGCAGTTGGTCCTGTTCTCCAGGGACTGAATGCTCCGATCAATGACTTGAGCCGTGGATGTACCATGGAGGAAGTATATGATATGTCCATCGTAACTGCAGCATTAAGCTGTCCGTTAGAGCCGGCAGAACCTGCTAAGGAAGAGGTTGACGTAGCTAAACTTGAGGAGATCGTAAGGGCTGTTGTTGATAAAGTACTCGGAAAATAATTCCCCTGAAGGATAGTCATCCTGCAGTGACGAGACTGTATCAATAGGAATTTTATAAAGAATGTTAAGAGTACAATGATCATGGATCGGCCATTATTGTTGTACTCTTTTTTCTTTTCAGATGAGCATTCTTATGGTAGGATAGAAGAGTAGCAGGCGGATAAAACAGACAAGAAGGAACAGCTTAAGATGGATGATAAATTTAACAAAGCGGAAGAGTTTCTTGATAAGATCGGAGATTCCCTGATTGATCTGGATTTTGAAGGTTTGAATGACAGTATCCGGGAATCTGTGGACTATATCCGAAAAGAGGCGGAGAAGGGTTATAAAGATTTCAGGATGCCCCCTTCCAAAGAGAAGATCAAATACAGTAAATATTATGAGACTCCTTATGAAAGATATAAGGCTGCCCAGATGAGAAAGGACAAGAACTCCGGGAGACCTGTAATCAAAGAGGAGAGAGAAGAAATCAGAGAGACCAGAGAGAACGGCAGGGTCTTCTCCAGGATACCCGGAAAGATACTGAGCATTTTGGAAACAGGCCTCGGAGTATCCGGCCTGGTTCTTTTTGGAGGGCTAACCCTTATGTTTGGAATCCCTTCACTGATCACTGCTCTTACAGGAGGAGTTGTATCCGGACTTGCCGCCGGTATCCTTGGGGTCAGCATTCCATTTACGGCCGCATCCGGTGCCCTCTTCGGCCATGGAACTTTTTCAAAAAACCGGGCAAAACGCCTGACAGATTACGAAAAGGAATTACAGGGGAAAGATTATGTGATGCTTGATGATCTCGTGTCCAAAACCGGCTATTCCAGGAAACAGATTATCAAGGATGTCCATTTTATCGAAGCCAGCGGGATTGCTCCCCGACTTACCATAGATGAGAAAGAAACCTGTCTCCTCTTAACCGACCAGGCCAGAAAGCAGTACAGTGATGCGGAGGAGGCCAGGATTAAGAGAGAGTTGGAGGAAGCGAAGAAGAAAGAAGAGCAGGAATTCCTTGAGATGAAGAAAAAGCTGGCCAGCAAGGAAGAAAGGGAGTTAATGCATTTCAACGAGGAGATGAAAGCATTCCTCGATGATCTTCAGGTCAAGAAGACAGAGATCGATGCACCTGACCTGCGCCAGTATATGGATGAGATTGAAGTGCTTCTGAGACAGATTACGGAATGCATCGAGGAGCATCCGGAGATGATCTCCGGGACGGGCCACCTGATCAGCTATTATCTTCCATGTATGACCAAACTTCTGACTACCTATGAGGATCTGGAGGAGCAGCCGATCCAGGGAGATAATATCCTCAAGACCAAAAAGGAGATCGAGGATTCTTTCCTTACCATCCGGTCCGCCCTCACCAATATGTATGACGAACTGTTCCTGAATGTATCCATGGATATTTCTTCAGACATTCAGGTGATGAATGCCATCCTTGCCCAGGACGGATTAAATGACGGCCTGAATAATTCCTGATAAGAATATCTTTTAATTATATAAATGAAATGGATATCTGTTTATGATATTAATAACGGGAGGAAAACCTATGAATTTAGACGAATTAATGAAAGAAGAACCGACTCTGACATTGGATCCCTTTGAGGAGCAGGTGAAGCTGGATCTGGCTGATGCCGGATTTCAGGTTGATGAGGCATCTCAGGAATCAGCGGATTCTGCAGCTGCCACCGGGAAGAAAGAAGCGTCATTTACTGATTATGAAGAGGATTTAAAGTACCTGACTGAAGAGGAAAAGAAGAAGGTAGATGCATTTGCAAAGCAGATTTCCATTACCGATTCTTCTTCTGTTCTCTCATATGGAGCCGGGACCCAGAAGAAGATGGCCGATTTTTCAGAAGGAACCCTGGAGAAAGTTAAGACCAAAGACCTTGGAGAGGTGGGCGATATGCTCAGCCAGGTGGTGGTTGAACTGAAAGGTTTCGATGATGAAGAGAAAAAAGGTGTCATGGGTTTCTTCCAGAAGAAGGCAAATAAGGTTGAAACCATGCGGGCGAAATACGATAAGGCGGAAGGCAATATCGACAAAACTGTCCAGATACTTGAAAGACACCAGATTCAGCTCATGAAAGACAGCGCCATGCTGGACAAACTCTATGACCTGAACAAGATCTATTTTAAAGAACTGACCATGTATATTGTTGCCGGGAAGAAAAAACTGAAAGAAGTATTGGAAAATGATCTTCCTCAGGCCCGTCAGTTGGCAGAGAGTACGGGACGTCCGGAGGATGCCCAGGCGGTTACAGATCTTGAGGCTATGTGCAGCCGCTTCGAAAAGAAGATTCATGATCTTGAGGTGACCAGGATGGTATCTCTGCAGATGGCTCCGCAGATCCGTATGATCCAGTCCAGTGATATTACCATGGCAGAGAAGATTCAGACAACCCTGGTTAACACCATCCCTCTGTGGAAGAGCCAGATGATCATCGCCCTTGGTCTGGAGCATTCTCAGAAGGCAGCTGACGCTCAGAGAAAAGTATCAGATCTCACCAATGATCTGCTGAAGAAGAATGCAGAGAAGCTGCATATGGCCACGGTGGAAACCGCCAAGGAGAGTGAGAGAAGCATCGTGGATCTGGAGACATTGGTAACCACTAATGAGACTCTGATCAAAACCATTGACGAAGTAATGCAGATTCAGGAAGAAGGCCATCAGAGAAGACTGGCAGCAGAAGCTAAGATGTCTGAGATGGAAGAAGAACTGAAGAAGAAACTGATTGCAACACTGCATAGTAAATGATAAGATCATAAACATAAGAAAGGCTGGTCCACATATTTCATGGACCAGCCTTTAATTATATTTATTAATTAGAATATTCTCCGGATAGCAACGATGTGACGATAGGAAGCATTGTTCGTAATCTTGATACCGGTACTTGGGTTACTTGCATGGATGACACGGTTGTTTCCCATGTAGATTGCAACGTGACCGCTGTAGCAGATGATGTCGCCGGGTTTAGCATTTCTGATTCCGCCGGATACTCTTCTTCCTACGGAGCGAAGTGCGTAGGAGGAATGAGGAAGAGATCTTCCGAAATGTCTGTAGATGGACATTACAAAACCGGAACAGTCAGTGCCATGTGTAAGACTGGAACCGCCATATACATATGGGTTTCCAAGGAAACGTCTTGCATAAGCCACAACAGATTCCCCTTTGGAGCTGTTGGAGGAAGCAGTACCGTTTTCTGTCTTGACATATTTGCCCTTTACATATCCAATCACATCCCCAACCTTAACCTTAACCCAAGTGGAGTTTGTGGTGAGTACCTTAACTCTTGCACCCTTTTTCAAAGTAAGCTTGGTGCTGGAGCTTCCGTTTTTGGAAGAATAGATATTTAAGGTCTTTCTTGTTACTCGGCCTGCGATGGCATTTTTGTAAAGATCAGAGGCCGTACCGTAGGATGTTTTAATATATGAACCCTTAGTGTAACCGATTACGCCGGCTACGGATACTTTAACCCATTTTTTTCCTGCTTCAAGGATATTAACAGTCTTTCCCTTTCTGATGGTTTTCAGTTTTTTGGAAGATGTACTTTTTGAAGCACGGATATTCAGCTTGCTGGATGATACCT
>JBGVCE010000200.1:0-2155 GCA_045226235.1 Anaerobutyricum sp. | reverse complement strand
TCAATCCGGGTGATTTCGTGGGTATTCTGGGACGGAACGGCTCCGGTAAATCTACCCTTGCAAAACAGCTGGCAGGCCTGCTGACTCCCTCAGAGGGGTATGTGTATATTGATGGGCTTGACAGTAAAGACAGCAGAAATGCTCTTTCTATCCGAGACAAAGTCGGCATGGTCTTTCAGAATCCCGACAATCAGATTGTAGGGAATGTGGTGGAAGAAGATGTGGCTTTTGGGCCGGAGAACCTGGGGGTTCCCCAGGAAGAATTATCCGGGAGAGTGGAGCAGGCCCTTACTATGGTCAGTATGAATGCCTATCGCTTTGATGCCCCGGGGAAATTATCCGGGGGACAGAAGCAGAAGATAGCCATAGCAGGAATCCTTGCCATGGAACCAAAGTGCATTATCCTGGATGAACCTACAGCCATGCTGGACCCTCAGGGCAGGAAAGAAGTGCTGGAGGCAATCCGTTATCTGAATCAGGAGAAGAAGATTACCATCCTTCTCATAACCCATCGTATGGAAGAAGTGGAGCATGCCAACAGCATCTATGTGATGAATGAAGGGAAGATCGCCTTTCATGGTTCCCCGGAAGACTTATGGGACAAGCCCCGGCTGCTGGAAGAATGTGGAATACGCCTGCCCTTTGCTCTTGGGTTGGCCGGTCAGCTGAGAGATAGGGGCATCCCGGTTCCCCAGATTCACAAGGGGCAGGATTTGCTGGGTTTTCTTGAAGATCAGATGGCTGAAAAGAGATATCAGGGACTGAAAAGGCTGTCGGAGCTAACAGAATTAAAGTCTCCGAAGAATTCTGATCAGGGAGACATAGAGCAGAATAATGTTATAGATACCGATGAGGGCGAAAGACTATCGGAGATAAAAGAAGATGGTGGACAAATAAGCTGTCAGCATCTTAGCTATTCCTATGACAAGTTTAAGGCCGGAAAAAAGACAGATGCCTTGCAGGACATCTCCTTTACCATGAAAAAAGGAGAACGCCTGGCCATTGTGGGAAAAACCGGATCCGGAAAGTCTACCTTGCTTCAGAATCTCAACGGATTGTTAAAGCCTGACATGGGATCTTGCTTCTATAATGGTAAAGACATCCATGGACAGGAACTTTCACTAAAGGAAGTACGGCAGAAGGTGGCTTTATGCTTCCAGTACCCCGAGTATCAGCTCTTTGAGGAAACGGTTCTGAAGGATATCTGTTTCGGTCCTTCCAATATGGGCTGCCCCAGATGGGTTTGCCAGAAGAGAGCCCGGGAAGCTATGGAACGGTTGGGCCTTCCCCCGGAGATGGGATCTCTGTCCCCTCTGGCTCTTTCCGGAGGACAGAAGAGAAAGGTGGCCCTGGCAGGAATTCTGGCTATGGATCCGGAGTACCTTGTGTTGGATGAGCCGGCGGCTGGCATGGACCAGCCCGGCAAAGATAATTTATTTCATATATTAAAGGAACTGAATGAGGAGAAGAAAACAGGGATTCTGCTGGTATCTCATGACATGGATGATGTGGCTGAACATGCAGACCGGGTGTTGGTGATGGATCAGGGCAGGATTATCATGGACGGTTCCCCCGGAGAAGTGTTTTCCAGGGGAGAACAGCTTGAAAAACTGAGCCTGGAGATGCCTCAGGCCTTATCCTTCTATCATAAGTTGAGAGAATCAGATTTTGGTTCCGAGAGCAGTGTGGTCCCCGTGACGGAAAAGGAACTGGCAGATTATATCTGCAGTGAGCTGGCCCCCTCCGACTCGGAGATCTGCGGAAAGATGTGATATTATGTTTCGGGAGATGACATTAGGACAATATTATCATAGGGAGTCTGTGATCCACAGGCTGGATCCCAGAGTTAAACTGGCGGGGACTTTGGTGTTTGTGGTCAGCTTATTTCTGCGGAAATGTATACCGGGACTGCTGTGTGCCATGGCCTTTCTGGCACTGATCATCCTTCTGTCAGGAATTCCTGTCAGATTGATAATTCGGGGGGTAAAGCCCCTCCTGTTCATTATTCTTTTTTCCGCCCTGTTTAATCTGTTTGGTACGGAAGGGACGGTCCTGTTTTCTGTATGGCGTTTCTCGGTGACCAGGGAAGGACTATGGATGGCCGTCTTTCTGGTGATCCGACTGATTTACCTGGTTATGGGGACCTCCATTATGA
>JBGVCE010000199.1:0-4790 GCA_045226235.1 Anaerobutyricum sp. | reverse complement strand
CCCCCATTCCCCGGCTTGCCTGCTAAAACCGTCATTGATTACCGTAAGATCCATACTTCCGTCTGTCTGAAGAAAATGTCTTGTATGATAGGTTTTTTCAAACTCCTCAATAAAAGGATGACCTTTGCAGCAGGCGATAAAGGCAGTAGACAGTGTTCTATCTGCTTCAAATCCCAGGACCATGGAATGCCCTTCAAGAAACTGTCCAAAAGAACGGACAACTTCCACATCCGTATCAAAATAAATACCTCCATACTGCAGTAATTTCTGAACCCTTACATAATCAGAAACAAAGGCATATCTTTTTGCTTCATATGCCTCCCTAACATAATCAGGGGCTGATTGAATATTAAAATTTTTTTCACTCCATTTTATAATTCTGTAGTCAGGAAGAAACTGCCTCCATGTCCGGATATATTTTTTTGTACTATCAGGCAGTGGTTTCTCTCCGAACCAGCAAAAATGAATTATTTTAGGTATCATGTTTATTTCTCCTGTTCATATGACCAGACAGATTTACTCTGATTATCAGATCATTCTATTGTCACCAGCACGATTTCAGGAGGATTATTAAATCTCGGTAAAAATTCAAAATCGCTTCCGATACCGGAACTGACTATAAGCGTTGTCTTGTCAAAAGAAAAGACCCCATGTGTATATCCTGGAAAAAACCCTCTTTCCCGGCTGTAAAAACCTCCTAGGAGAGGAAGAACGACCTGTCCTCCATGTTCATGCCCACACATAACCACATCTATATCCCACAAATCACTTCCGTTACCATTAAGGAAACTGTAAGGTCTGTGGGTCATATATAAGGTAAGAGAATCGGTATTCTGGAAACCGGTCAGATAATCGTACATTTCCGGCAGCATTGTTTCCTTGGGATTATCCGTGTCCAGGCTGAACATTCCTTCGTAAGCAGCACCAATCCGCACTTTTGTTCCCTTTACCTCTATATCGGTCCAGTTTTTCTGGAGAACAGTCGCCCCAGCCTTTTCTATTTTTCTGATAAGCCCATTTTCGTCAGTATCCAACAAAGTCAGGGAAGAATCATTTCGGTCCGACCCATTGAAATATATCTCTCTGCGGGCATGTAAATATTCGATTTCGTGATTCCCGATACTGTAATATACATCCGCTATTCCTTCAAGTTCACCTATTACCTTAATTGCATATTCATCATTATCGGAGGTCCAGTTGATGATATCACCACCAATCAGGATAATATCGGGATCAAGTTCTTTTATCTGATCATAAAACTGTTGATTGTTTTCGCCAAAAACATTTTCATGAAGATCCGCAATATACACATACCGAACAGGGTTTGTCACTTTGTCGCTTTCAATGCTTACTTCGGTTACGATCAGAGCCTTGTAGGAACGACGAGTAAGCCAAATAAAAGCACCTGCAATCAGTATTATTAAACTAGCAATACACGCTATTTTTTTGCCAAAGTTTATTTTTCTAAGCTTCATAAACGGAAGGATCCCTCCTTATGCCGGTCTGCATTTAAGCTCAGATCACAGATCCGATCCTCACTGTATCAATTTCCCATAAATTTCGATAAGATGTTCCGCATACAGGTCTGCGGAATAATTATGGGCCGCCATATCGGATATATAAGCAGAATCCATATGAGAATGTGCCATTTTCCGGATCTTGTCCGTCAGATCGGATACATTCCCTGCCTGTGCTATATAACCTGTTCTGCCGTCTTCCACAAGTTCCGGCAATCCTCCATACTCAGATACGATTGCCGGTCTGCCCAAAGCCTGTGCCTCCAGGATGCTGTAAGGCCCATTCTCATACCATTCACTGATAAGACATACACAAAGAGCATTCGCCACAAGGTTCTTCAATTCATCCCCTGTCTTAAATCCAAGAAAGAGGATCTTTTCCTCCATCCCCAGTTTTTTTACCAGGGATCTAAGCCGGTCTTCTTCAGGACCCGATCCGACGATAAGAAGTTTCTCTTCAATCTTCGCTTTGCTGAATGCTTTTATCAGTGTAAGAATCCCCTTTTCTCTGCTCAACCTCCCAAAATAAAGGAAGTAATCTCCCCGGGAGCCCTCCTCATAGACCGTGTCCGCAGGAAGAAAATTCTTCATATGTTCAACCGGACAGTCAAAGATATCTGCCGCTTCCAGTTTCTTTTTATAAAAAAATGAAGGTGTGATAACATAATCCATCTTCCGGTAAGTTTTCTTAAGCTTATATACATATGCTTCCATGGTTGCCAACAAACTTTTGGCTTTGGAATCTTTCATACAACTGTTGGTGAAACAGTGCCGGTAGTGTCCGTCCAGACATTCCTCACAGGTCTTCTGATGATGCATCATCAAATAATTGGGACAGACAGACTTTAAATCATGAGCCGTATAAACAACAGGAATATGACGTTTATATGCCTCGTCAACAATTGATCCTGTCAACTGGCTCTGAAAAATGTTCAGATGGATGATATCCGGTTTCTGGTCATCGAGAAGGCGGGCAAATTTCATGCCTGCTTCACGGGAATAGAGAAGGTGTGCTGCCGCCTCCATGGTTTTTACAGGATTGCCGGAAGCATGAAAATCTATATGTTTCACAAAGTATTTGCTCTGGTCACAAGGAAGATTCCGGTCGTCTTTCATGGAAAACCAGATTACCTGATGCCCTCTTTTTTCAAGCAGATCTCCAAGAGCGAAATAATAAGTTTCCGATCCGCCTTTAACATAATGAAATTTGTTTACTAAAAGAATTTTCAACTTTTACTCCCCCCTTGAGGATGGTAACTTTGATGATAACTTTAAGAAAATTTTCTTTATATTCGTCTGTAAAAGACTTATCACATACCTGTAATAATTTGTCCGGAAAAAAACAAGGGTAACAGCAATTGACGTAATGAGAACAGACAAAATTCCCATGATCAGAAAAGCAGGCAAAGCGGACAGCGTGAGTTTACTACTGATGATATGGGTAATCCATATTTCTGCCAGAAAAACAAGAGTCATTCTGATCCATAAGAAAACGTACTGCCTCGGACTCCGTTTCAAATAGAGCTTAAAAAGATAATAAGTCTTTGTAATTATCTCAATCACATACGTGGTCATGGTTCCGATAAAAATACCGATCAATCCGATCTGTCTTCCCAGAATGACAGAAACAACCAAGTTTGTCATTGCGCTTACAAATGAAATATTTCTGCCAATATCAAAATACCCGGTAAGGAACATGGCATATTTTAAAGGATCATAAATGATAGCAACAAAATAAAGAAAACATAGAACAAAAACAACGGGCAGATCCAACAGGTATTCCTTACCCAGCCATATTTCTACAAATGGCTGGATGCAGGAATAGATCCCGACTGTAGCAATACTGGCAAATATATAGACAATAAAGGTGAGGCGGTAGAGGTTGTTCTCTTTGCTGTCAGTGTCGTTAGTAACGAAGAGGTTGCCCATGCTGGGAGCGGTGGCTGCCATCAGTCTGTCAGACAGCTGTTTAAATACGCCTATGACCACCATGTAGTTGGAGTAGAGCCCTACCAGAATCGTACTGATCATGGAAGAGATCAGTATATTATCCGTTGAATCCACCACTCGGCCTGCAAACTGCATAATAAATAAGTTGCGGATATTACTGAAGATATGACGCCTTTCCTCTTTCGGTAGTTTTGCCTTTTTATCTATAAAGGGATACTTCTTTTGAGCAACATTTGACGCATAGAGATCTGTTATAATGGTTAGCAGAATATTTGCGCCTAAAAAAACAAGATATTCTCTGCTTATGACCAGTACAATAAGGATCAGAGCGGTCCCAGCCAATTTAAATATAGTAGAAATCCGTGTATAAATATATCCGTTCTGATCAGCTGACATAAGTGCGATCTTATAAGAAAACAGGTAAGAAACCGCACTTTGAAAGATGAACATCAGATATACTATACGGATATAAGAAATATCGCTGGATATATCTGTAATCAGATAGGGCAGCCAAGGGATCAGAATAATCCCGATAACCAAGGTTGCTGCTGCGATAATCCAATAAGCCGTGCGAAAAAGATTCATCAACTGGGAAATCTTCTCATGATCTCCCTCCGCCAAAGGCTTATAAAGATTATATACAATGGCTGTTCCAACTCCCATCTCGGCAAGGGATATTGCTGAAATGACTTGGGTAAACAGCCCATTAAGCGATACCGCCTCAATTCCGAGTATACGAACCAGACATGTCCTCGTTACAAAAGATACAACGATCGTAACTATTTGCGAGATTAAGGTAAATTTGAAATTTCGAATGCTTTTTTCAGTTCTTCCCATAACGATTTATATATTTTTGCACATATTAAGAACGTATCCCAACGGTCTTGCGTTTGCGTACTCCAGAGACTGGAACATCTCCTTTATTTCATCAGGCCGGGATTGTCCTTCCCGGATTACCATGATCATCGCATCTGCACAATCTGCCAGAATAAGAGATTCCACCGATTGGTCGGAGGGCGGACCGTCAATCAGAATAACATCTGCTTCCTCAAGATTTTTATTCAAAGAAGAGCGAACCTCTTCCTCCGTCAAGAGTCCCTCTTCAGAAGTCGGATCTTTCATGAGCGTCAGATTCGTCAGTATGACCTTCTTCCCCATCTTAAGCCAGGCTTTCTCTAACTCGGAAGCAATGGTCGTTTGTCCTTTCTTATGACTCCTGCCTGTCAGGAGAATCACCCTAATCTGGCCCTGCCGGATTTCTTCAGCTATAGTGCTTCTGAAATTATCAAAAACACGTTGGTATTCCTTTGTAACAACCAAATA
>JBGVCE010000198.1:0-2307 GCA_045226235.1 Anaerobutyricum sp. | reverse complement strand
CCGTATTTGGCGGTCAGCTCGCTTTTTGTCTTTAAGATCGCATTTTCCTTCTCAGCGACATCCCTGAGGGAGGATACGATCCCGTCCAGATAATCCCTGAAGGCTTCCCCGAACTTTTTAAAGTCAGATTCTTCGTTAAAATCATCTTCTTCGGACAGGTCATCATCAAAACCATCTCCATCGAAAGTATCGCCTTCCAGGGGATCTTCTTCCTCAAAAAAGTCTTCCCAGGACGCATCTTCGAGGGTCATTACTTCGCTGAAATGGTCGCCTTCAGAGTCATCATCGTCATTCCCGTCAGGAATGGTTCCTTCTTCAATCAGGAGAGCAAAAAGATATTCCTCAAACAGGTCAAAGGTGAAATAGGAATTCTGGTCGAGCATTTTTTCTTTCATACGCTCGATCTTCATCCAGAGAAACCGGATACCTGCAAGATCATCTTCCGAAAGGTCCTCGTCAGCGGACCATTCTGAAAACCAGCCGGAAAATCTGGCATCCGCTTCCTTTCCGCTTTCATCGAGCTGCAGGTGCCCTGCGATACCCTCAAAGAAATCTGCATTTCGGATTCCTGCAGGCATCACACAGAAATAGAGGCTGTAGACCTCCATCAGGTCTTTCGGGGATCGTACCCACTCACACAGTTCTTCGTAAATTGTATTCGAAGCTATGGAAGACAGGTATTTCGTCAATTCTGAATCTTCTTCGTATGAAACAAGCCTGAACATAGTACATTCCTTTCACGGGTTTTCCTGCTGTTTAACGGCAGGGTGTTTTTTATGCCTGTTTTGTCTGTCGGCGCGACTGCAGGACATGATACTTCCTCCGCCCACGATAATAATCTCCGCAGGAGCCTTACCAAGTGTCTTTCTGTATTCTTTTGCAAAGCGCCGAATGATTTCCATGGCATTTGCCCGGGTGATCTTTTCTTTAGACTGCATCATAAAGATCTCCTTCATAGATGTTGTATCTTAAGAATTCATCAATATAAGTTCTCTTATCAGAGCCAAACAAAGAGGAATCACCGACATAATATGGTTTCTCCAAACGAATGTTGCGAACACTGTTGTATTTGTCACACAGAGGGATATCGTTTTTTCTGCTGATGTAATCTACTGTAGCTACCAGGTACAGAGCTTTTAGATAATCTTCGTGACGCATATATCCGGAGACATCATCGCTTTCGATGATTTCCAGAATACACTCCAGTTCATTTCTTTTAATGCGGTGATGGAGATTATTGCGGAAGGTTTGAAAATCTTCTTTTTCATAAACAATCTCATCCGGCCGATAGCCAAGAAAACGGGCAAGCTTTGCAACCGTGAAATACGAGCAGGTCCCGATATCCACCTGTCCCTTAATGATGGGATAGAGTGTTAAGCCAGTGTTTTGCCAGAGAATTTTCATACGCCAAAATGGCCTTGCTGCCGGAGAGCAGAAGGGACAGATAAAGAACATATGAGCTGGAAAAAACAAACATAGTAAACATACCGTAGGCGTACTTTTTCCGGTCCAGAAGAACCCAGATCCAGTTGCACCCGCAGTATCCGTGTCCGAAAGGCTTAAACCCTTTGTCTCTCAGATATGGTGTAATAAAACTTTTCCCCTTTTCAAATTTTACCAGGATAGAATAACCGTTTTTGGAAGTATCCATCTCACCTCTCCAATTATCATTGTACGCCTTTCCTGCATCAGTCATCCCATGCGATGATTCAGAAGAAATCACCGTCGATCATCTCAAGAGCAGACATGTAAGGATAGTCCGATTTGTCAAGACGCAGAAGCCTGGCGATTTCTTCTATTCTATCTTTCGGGATCTTCCAGATGGCTTCTCCCTCATAACAATCTTTGCTCTCATACAGACTGTCCGGAAGGCTGTGCATTTCTGAATATACATAGTGATTATTTGGCAGTTCAGGATGTATACATCGTTTGATGTGCTCTTTTTCTGCCTGCTCTTCACTGACAGCGAAATAAGTTTCCACAGAATAGGATGGAACAACGATTGGCGGAGCATCAGCGTCTCTAAAGTACAGACAATTCTTTTGTTTAGCTCCAAATAAACTTTCCCTGCAGATCTGATTCAGGCGGAACATCTTCTCTGCGCCCGGCATCAGCTCGAGGCGATCGTAAAAGTGGTCTGTGTCGCGAACCGCCTCCCACATCCTCTCATCTGCAGCCTTGTCTTCAGCCTCCTGTTTCAGGGAAGGAATACCACACAGTTCTCTTATTCCTCGGTCAAAATCAGCAAGTACACCATCCATGTCAAAAAAGATCTTCCTGACCATCATCTGTTCCGCCTCCCTTCGC
>JBGVCE010000197.1:0-3681 GCA_045226235.1 Anaerobutyricum sp. | reverse complement strand
GGTGTAATAGGCAAGGATGAAGTTCTAATCTCCACAGGTACCCGTAATTTCAAGGGTCGTGCCGGTGATCCCAGTTCCAAGGTATATATGGCCAATGCGGCCACCTGTGCTGCCTCTGCAGTGATGGGTTATATCTGCGGACCGGAGGACTTATAAGATAATAACAAGAGAGGTTAAATATATGGATCGTTTTACTGGTAAAGTATGGGTGCTGGGGGATGACATCGATACAGACATCATCATTCCCACAGATTACCTGGCTCTTCCCACTGTGGAAGACATGAAACAATATGGCTTTTCTCCCCTTCGGCCGGAGCTGGCTTCCCGGATTCAGGAAGGGGACATCATCGTTGCGGGCAAGAATTTCGGCTGCGGTTCTTCCAGAGAACAGGCACCGGAAATCATTAAGGCCCTAAAAGTGGGATGCGTGATTGCAAAATCCTACGCTAGGATCTTCTTCCGCAATTCCATCAATAACGGACTTCTCCTCATTGAGAACAACGAGATACAGGATGTGGTGAAAGAAGGGGACATGCTGACAGTCAGTCCGGGGGAATACCTGGAGCTGAACGGTAAGAGATACCCCATCTCCACTCTTCCGGACAATCTCATGGACATCATTAATGCCGGCGGCCTGGTAAAGGCTATGCAGAGACGCAACGGCATCGTCTAAGGAGGAGGAATTATGGGATATACATTAATCGAGAAAATTATTAAAAAGAATGCCGGACTTGAAGAGATCACTCCAGGGCAGATCGTGACGGTCAATGTGGACCGAGTGATGATCCATGACATTTTCATTCCTTTTGTTGCGGACAAATTTCAGGAAATGGGCTTTAAAGAACTCTGGGATCCGGATAAGGTGGTATTAATCTACGATCACCTGGTTCCCACCAGCGCCGTGGAGGACGTTCGTCATTTTCAGATTGGGGATGCCTTTGTTGAAAAATATGGGCTTACCCATGTTCACCGCAGGGATGGCATCTGCCACCAGCTTATGACAGAAGCCGGCTATGCCAAACCGGGAAATATCGTCTTTGGAACAGACTCCCACACCACCACCTATGGCTGCGTTGGCTGTTTCTCCTCCGGTATCGGGTATACGGAGATGGCTTCCATCCTGGGCACCGGCGAGATGTGGGTCCGGGTTCCCGAAACCATCAAGATTGTGATCGATGGTAAACTCCCTGCCAATGTGACTTCCAAGGATATCATACTCCGGATCATCGGTGATTTACGGGCTGATGGGGCTACCTACAAAGCATTGGAGATTACAGGATCAACTGTGGAGGAAATGAGTGTGGCTTCCCGCATGACGATCTCCAACATGGCTGTTGAGGCGGGAGCAAAGTGTTGTCTGTTCCGCCCGGATGAAAAGACCTGTGCCTATTCAGAGGTAAGTCCGGAGGAGACAGCATGGTTGTATGGGGATGATGATGCAGATTATGAAAGGATTATCCGCTACAGGGCAGAAGAATTCGTTCCTGTCTGTGCCTGTCCTTCCCAGGTAGATAACATCCACCCGGTATCGGACGTGGAAGGCACTAGAATTGATCAGGTATTTATCGGATCCTGCACCAACGGACGTCTGGAGGACCTTGCCGTGGCCGCCAGGATCCTGGACGGAAAAAAAGTTGCCTGCAAATGTATCATCACTCCGGCAAGCCGGAAGATCTACATCGAGGCCATTGAAGCAGGCTATATGGAAATCCTGGCCAAAGCCGGCTGTATCATCACCCAGCCTGGCTGCGGACTTTGCTGTGGCCGTGCCGGTGGAATCCTGACAGACGGAGAGAAAGTGGTTGCTACTAACAACCGTAACTTCCTGGGACGTATGGGTACTTCCAAGGTCGGTATCTATCTTGCCTCCCCGGCCACCGCTGCTACATCAGCCATCACAGCCACCATTTCCGTTCCGAAATAAGGAATTCAGTTCAAACATATGGCTGCAAAATCATTAAAAAGATGTTTTCCTTGCATCCTGCGGGAAGAATGTTATAATGGTTTTAAAACGTTCAGGAGGCATAAAAAATGACATTAGATCAGAAGAAACTGGTACCGGAAAGAGACGAACATCTGCAGAAAGGAGAATTCTCCGTATTGAAAGGGGAATACACCAAGAATTTCAATGTGTATGTCGTTGGCTCTCAGCATAAAGAAGCTGTAGAATATATACTGATGTTATTGGACCGTTCCACGGACAACGCATTAAATTTTGGAATCAAGATGGGTACCGGAAAGAAATACGGCGTAACATTCTGGGAGGAAGAGGATATTCCGGAAGAGTACCGCGCTTAATAAAAATCGGATCGATATAAAACCATCCCCTAAGGTTTTAGATTCAATCTATGAATAATCCAAAAAAACGGATAGGACACATGAAAAAGTGTCCTATCCGTTTTTGTTTCTTATCATATATTATTTTGTTATATAACAAGGTTTTTTATACAGTTTGATACCTTTTATTATTCATGACGCAGTGCCACGATCGGATCCAGATTTGCAGCCTGAACCGCCGGGATAAACCCGAAGATAATTCCGATCAACATGGAGAAAAGGATCGCAATAATTACCGCCGGGATACTGATGGCCACGGGAACATTGGATATTCTAGCTATGATCTCCGCCATGGCAATACCCGCAATGGTTCCAATGATTCCACCGAAACTCGTAAGCACGGCGGCCTCCGTCAGGAACTGGGCGAGGATACGGTTCTTTCTGGCTCCGATAGCCTTTTTAAGACCAATCTCCCGGGTTCGCTCAGTCACAGATACCAACATGAGATTCATAACACCGATACCTCCAACCAGGAGGGAGATGCTGGCGATCCAGATCAGCTGTTTGTTTGTGGTGGAACTAAGTTCCTCCGTCTCAGCTGCTGTCTCACTGATATCCTTGGCACTGTATTTGACGTCTTTGTTGGTAACAGCTTCATTAAGCTTTTCCTGGGCTGCCTTACCGACGCTCTTCATATCATCGGTGGAAGCAGCCAGCAGTTTTGCATTATAGGGTTCATCATAAGCTATGATGATATTCCAGTCCACATCAGGAATAATAACGGTTCCACTGGAATTCTCCCTCTCGTAAGCATACTCATAGTATTCCTCTATGGAATTGATAACCGGCTCAAAGGCAGTGGATTCTTCAAAGGTTCCCACCACAACGAAAGGTTCCCCTTTAATCTCTATGGTCTGGCCTATGGGACTCTTCTCTTCGAACAGACTGGTTGCCGCTACTTTATCCAGTAAAGCAACCTTCCGGAAGTTCTTATAATCCGCTTCTGTAAAATGTCTTCCCCCGGTCATGACATAGCCACAGGTGTTCAGATAATGGATATCCGCTCCTACCAGCTGGCCTCCCTGGAGGGGAGTCGTCTTATTGTATACATAATTGATGGAAGTTCTGATCAGATACAGGCTGGCATCCTCCACATGAGGAATCTTTGCCAGCTCATCTCTCATGGTGTAATCATAAACCGGAATCCCCGTAGGAATTCCCGAATACTCCGGCTCATAATCATAGTCACCGCTCTCCGCCAGTCGAACCGTAACCGTGTTGGTACCGGAACCAATCAGGTTTTTCTTAATGGTTTCGTTGGTTCCTTTGATGGTGGAAACGATGGCTATGATCGCCGCAATACCGATAATGATTCCCAGCATGGTAAGCAGAGATCTCAGCTTG
>JBGVCE010000196.1:0-2496 GCA_045226235.1 Anaerobutyricum sp. | reverse complement strand
ATGGAGCTGGCTCCCCGGGGCTACGAGTCCTTCACGGATATCTACAATGGATATCGGTGGGAGAAACCAAGGGCTAAAGGCCAGCCTGCAAGGAAAGTAACCGTGAGATTTGCCTCTCTGGATGTCATGATTACCGCAGCCATCAATATAGTCAAGGCATTCAGGGCGCTGCATCTGTGTGGAAAGAGTTATCAGGACCTGAATGACGGGGGATTCTTCATCGATGTAAGAACAGGCCATGTGCTGGTCTGTGACTGTGATAACGTGGCTGCAGACGGAGATAATTTCGGAATCGGCGGAATGCCTGGATTTATGGCCCCGGAAGTGGTGAAAGGTATCACCAAGCCAAATGTGCTGACGGACCGCTATTCACTGGCCGTTGTCCTGTTTAAGCTGTTTTTCCGTGGGGATCCTCTGGAGGGAAGCAAAGTCCTGCGCTGTGTTGTGATGACAGAGGAAAATGATCTGATTCACTATGGCAAGGATCCGGTCTTTGTCTATGATCCGGAGAATGCCTCCAACCGTCCTGTAAAAGGAGTTCATGACAATGTAATCCGGCTCTGGCAGATCTATCCCGATTACATCCGGGAAGCATTTACCATCTCCTTTACTTACGGGATTAAGGAGCCCAACACAAGAATCATTGAGAAGAACTGGATCCAGATGCTGATCCAGCTGAAATTGGATATTGTACACTGTACCTGCGGCAGGGTATCCTTCTCCTCTGCATTCACCCAGGCAGGAAAGCACACCATGACCTGTGACCGGTGTGGCACTATGATCTATACTCTGGGTGTGAATGGGTTTGAGTTCCCCCTGATGCAGGGAGCGAAATTATACCGCTGTCTGACGGAGAAAAATAACGATGATTTCGAGACGGTAACCGGGGAAGTTATCGAGAACCGTCTGAAGAAGGGCCTGTTCGGAATTAAAAATCTGTCAAGGCAAACCTGGTCAGCCACCTTCCCGGACGGGTCCGTCAAGGATGTGGGACCCGGTAAAGGAGTTCCAATCTGGCAGGGACTGAAGATTGATTTTGCAGATTCCGTCCATGGAGAAATCCTGGTAGGATAATAGATTGAGTGTGATAAATATGAATAGAGATATGATGGTTACCCTTTCCGACATTCGGGAAGAGATGCATCTGGTTAAAGATGAGGAGACCGGGAAGCTGGTGCATCAGCCTGCCTATTTCTCCGACATGAAGACCTTGATCCAGGGGGCATACTCCTTTGCCTCTTTCTTTGAGAAGATGCATCTGCAGCAAAAAGTATATGTGGGAAATGATCCTTCGGTTTTCTGCTTCTCCCTGGAAACCGGGGAGATGGAGTGCCGGGGGGAAGATGGATTTCAGGAGATCTCGGAGGATGGAGAAGTTCTAATCACTGAGACGGATGCCATTGAAATCAATGAATTTGCGGCGCCGGAATTGCTGGCTGCTTTCAAAGACGGGGCTCCTCTTCATTTTAATGACGAGACAGACCGGTATTTTATCTCGGTGTTCCTCTTTGAATACTTCTTTCATACCGGCTCTCCCTTTGAGGGTAAGATGATGGTAAACCGCTGCTTCTTATCTCCCATGGAGAAAGAGCTGTTCCGGGCAGACCAGGGAATCTTCTGTATGGATGGGGGAGACCACGGGAATCAGCCGGTGAAGGGGATACAGGACAAACTCATCCGGTACTGGAAGGTTTATCCGGACCTTTTGCAGAAGATGTTCATGCGTGCTTTCATGGATGGCGGCGCTTCCACATTTCTTCGTCCGTCTGCTGTGGACTGGATGAAGGTGATGATCCATCTGATTATGGATTATAAAGAATGTTCTTGCGGATATCATGGATTTTCCTACACTCTGCCGGAACAGGAGAACGGTACCAGGCTCTGCCCGAAATGTGGGAAGGTATTTTACCCTCTGACAAATGGGATGGACACTCTCTGGCTGGCAGAGGGGCAGAAGCTTTATGAGTGCCAGACCGGAAGGGTTCCTTTTGATAAGGAGAAAGTTACGGGCATCGTTGTGGAGAACCGTCAGCGAAAGGGCCTGTATGGAATCAAGAATCTGGGCATAGCAGAGTGGAGAGGTATGTTCCCCGACGGGACTATACGAGAAATCGGACAGAATCAGGCCATGCCCATCTGGAACGGGATGTGGATCCGTTTTGAACTGGGGGAAGACTGGTTCCTACGGCTGAAGTCGCCGGAGAAGCTTCCCATCCCGGAAACAGAAGAGAATCCTGAGACGGATGATATCGATGGGGCAAGGCCTGCAGACCTTGAACCGACAGATGACAGATAGAGAGGATGAAAGAGATGAGTAGTATTGATATGATTGATCCTTTGGAGACTATGCCGCCTGCCAAAAAGAGCATGGTAATCTTTTTTATGGTGGATACTTCCACCAGTATGGCCGGCAGTAAAATGGAATCCCTCAATAAGGTCATGGGAGATGTGCTCCCGGAACTGATCGGAGTGGGGGAAGCAGGAACGGATGTGAAG
>JBGVCE010000195.1:0-25454 GCA_045226235.1 Anaerobutyricum sp. | reverse complement strand
CACATAGACAGAATGAGAGTAATGATCTCTGTGCTTCATAAGAAGAGAACTGCCGTTTTCCTCAAATTCAGAAAGAAGCTCCACCATCTTTTTACATTTGCCATAATGTCCAAAGAAGATTTCCAGATAACAATAGTAGACATTATAGGCATCCTCCGCCACACCGGAGTCTATGAATCTCTCCAGCTCCCTGGCCAGGCAGAGACGGTTGATATCCATCTGCATATTATAAGGAATCTGCCCTTCTGAAAGGCTGGTTCCCAGATAAATTCCTGTATTTTTCTCCCTCTCCTCTGTCTTCTCATCAAAGAGAAGTCCCTCACAACGTTCATGAAGGAAACGCAGGGAGGATGTCTTCAGATCATTTGCTGATGTATCCTGGTCATCCTTATTACAGAAAAAAGGCGGCTGCATAGGCCCCACATCCTTTCCGTAACGCCTGCAATTAACTTTTCTCATCTCATCAAAAGCAGTATATGCCATATAGAAATCCTCCTGTTAATATAAGGACGGGTTTGAACCCCCTGATGTTTTTATTTGATGTATTTATTCTACACTGTAATAAAGCTAATACACAAGTAGATTTTATTGTATTAGCAGCCTCCAGTTGGTATAATATGAAGTAGTTTCAACAGGAGGTAATATTTTATATGCAGACAAACCAGATTCATTTGGACTATCCCAGGAAAACCATGTTCCAGATGATAGAAAAAATCTCCCGGCAGTATCCCGAGGAGTCTGCCTATGAATTTTATCAGAAGAAGACAAGTTACCGTTCTTTTGTCCGCCAGATTGAGGAGGCGGCAGCGTCCTTTTTATCTTTGGGTTTTAAGAGGGATGATGTGGTTACCATCTGCATGCCGAACTGTCCTCAGGCTCTGGTGTGTTTTTATGCCCTGAACCGGGCCGGCCTGGTTGCCAACATGGTCCATCCCCAGTCTGCCCAAAATGAGATTTCTTATTATCTGTCCTTCTCTTCTAGCAAAGCCATTCTTACCCTGGATATGTTCTATGAAAAAGTTCTGAAAGCCCTGGAAAATGTACCACAAGATGTCATTATCCTCACAGCCAGAATGCAGGATGAACTTCCTCTTCATCTTGCCGGCCTTTTTGTGCTGAAGGAAGGGAAAAAACATCTGAGTTATCCAAGCCGTTCCAAGGATCTTCTCTGGAGACGATTCGTCCGCAGGGGGAAAAAGGTTTCTCTGCCGGAACCGGTCTATGATGACAGTCATACTGCAGTCATTCTATACAGCGGCGGCACCAGTGGTTCCCCCAAGGGGATCTGTCTGACGGATATGAACTTTAATGCACTTGCCTTACAGGCAGTCAGCGCCATCGAAGTAGAATTCCGGGCAGGGCTTCGTATGCTCAGCTGTATGCCCCTCTTTCATGGTTTCGGATTGGGTATCAATCTGCACACCATATTAATTCACGGGGCCTGCTGTATCCTGATGCCCAATTTTAACGGCAAGACCTATGCTAAGATGCTAATCAAAAGAAAGCCCAACTTCATTGCAGGTGTACCCACCATCTTTGATGCCCTGCTGCACATTCCGGAGCTGGAAAATGCGGACTTAAGCTTTCTGATGGGTATGTTCTGCGGGGGAGATTCCCTCTCCGTGGAGCTGAAAAAGAAGATTGACCGTTTCCTGAAAGATCACAATGCCAATATACAGGTTAGAGAGGGTTATGGACTGACTGAGTGTGTCACTGCCAGCTGCCTGACCCCCAAAGATACCTACAGGGAAGGAAGTATCGGTCTTCCATTCCCGGACACCTATTACTGTATTGTTAAGCCCGGCACCGACGATGTCCTTCCCCCCGGCGAGGTGGGAGAGATTATCCTGCGGGGTCCGACCCTTATGCAGGGCTACCTGAAGAATCCGGAGGAGACTGCCCTGGCATTAAGACGTCTTGCCGACGGCAATATCTGGCTCTATACCGGGGACCTGGGCATGATGGATAAGGAGGGATTTGTTTATTTTAAACAACGAATCAAAAGGGTGATTGTCACCAACGGCTATAATGTCTACCCCTCTCAGATAGAGAATGTCATCGATGGCTGCCCGGAGGTATCCTACTCCTGTGTCATCGGCGTGAAAGACCCAAGGAGAATGCAGCGGGTACGGGCTTATGTGGTGCTAAAGGAAGGCTATGAGGCCACAGAAGAAACCAGGCAATCCATCCTGGATCAGATTTCTCTGCACATCGCCTCCTATGTCCTGCCCAAAGAGATCATTTTCCGGAAGGAACTGCCCAAAACTCTGGTGGGCAAAGTAGCTTACCGGCTCCTGGAGGAGGAAGCGGAAAATGAAAATAAGAATCAGGGAGAAAAGAAATGAGTGAACATAGCAAGAATCAGAAGAAAAACAAACGACGCGGTGACCGAAGAGACGGCAGACGGGTGAAAGCACCCGGACTTCAGACGGTTATGGCTTACCTGCTGCCAAAGCGTACGGATTGTGAGGTCTATCTCAATGACCAGCTGGACGCCACGGAACTGGTCCGTTATCTGGAAAAGAAAAATGCGGACCATCCGGAGGAAAAGGTCACTGTCTTCCACTGTGCCATAACCGGCATGGCCAGAATGGTAAAAGAGAGACCTCTGCTGAACCGTTTTATCCAGGGCTACCGCCTCTATGAGCGGGACGAGATTTCCATCAGTTTTGTAGTAAAAAGAAGATTTGCCGATAACGCAGAAGAATCCCTGATGGTACTGGTTCCCAAGGATGATGATAATATCGATACCATCAGCCGAAAAATCATCGGCGATGTTAAAGAAACCAGAAAAAGTGAACATGCCACCGGAGGAATTGATGAACTTCTGGATAAGTTTGCCGCCCTGCCCCGCCTTGTTCTGATCCCGGTGATAAGAATCATACGATGGCTGGATTTCTGGGGAATCAATCCTAAGTTTCTCACGGATGGTGACCCAAATTATACAACGATCCTGTGCAGTAATCTGGGAAGCATCCGCTGCCCCTCTGTCTACCATCACCTGAACAACTATGGCACCAACAGCATCATGATAACCATCGGTACTCTTCACAAAGAGTCCATGCTGATGCCGGATGGAAGCACCCAGATGCGTGATGTGATCGACATCGGGGCCACCCTAGACGAAAGAATCGCAGACGGGTTCTATTTCGCCAAAAGTCTCCGGCTCATGAAGCATATCTTCAGCCATCCGGAATTGCTGGAGCAACCCATCGGACAGCCAAGCGGTTTTGATTACTAGAATATCATTTTATAAAAACAGAACAGGCAGTTGGCAAGATCCCGGAGAAAATGTTTTCCCACTTTCGAAGGGAATTGACAACTGCCTGTTCTATTTCATAAAAATCTTGTAAACTGGAATCTAATCCTAGATCTCCGGCAGGATCTCAATCCACTGTCCATCCGGATCTGTGATAAAATACAATCCCATGGCCGGGTTTTCCCTTACGATACAGCCCATCTCCTCATGGAGCTTATGGGCTTCATCCATGTCCGGTACACGGAAAGCGATATGCACGTCCTTGCCGGCATTTTCATAAACCCCGTCAAAGCCACGGTTCCAGGTAAACTCCAGTTCAAAAGGTGTCACATCATTTCCCATAAATACATTAACCCAGGAGCCATCCGCCGGTCCTTTTTCACGCATGACCTTCAATCCCAATGCCTTCTCATAGAATGCGATGGTCTTCTCTTTGTCCATAACATGAATACAGTGATGAATAAATCTTGCTTTCATTTCATATCCCCTTTCTGAATTATATAGTCATTTACTATATATTATTTTCTCTTTCAGTCCACCTTCACCATCCGGTATCCAATCCCGATGTGGGTCTGGATATACCGGGGGGCATCCGGAGCAGCCTCCAGTTTCTTCCTTAATGTAACCATATACACCCGGAGAGATGCGATATCATTCTCCCAGCTCCTTCCCCATATATTCTGGGTGATATAGGTATGGGTTAATACCTTCCCCGTATTTTTCGCCAGGAGGCAGAGCAGTTTATACTCGATGGGCGTTAATTTTAATTCCTCCCCATCATAGAAAACACATCCGGCGGACAGGTCGATTTTTAATCTCCCGTTGATGTAGATTGCACTATCCTTATCTGCGTTGGTGTGGGTCAGAGAAAGTCTGCGAACCGTAACACGCAGCCTGGCCAGGAGTTCTTCCACGGAAAATGGTTTGGTCAGATAGTCATCTGCCCCTGCATCCAAGGCCTCAATCTTATCTGTGTCCTCACTTCTGGCGCTGATCACGATGATGGGGATATTGGACCAGCTGCGGATCCTCTCGATTACTTCAACGCCTTCCATATCCGGAAGACCCAGGTCTAGAAATATAATATCTGGGTTGTGGGAGGATGCTATCATGATGGCTTCTGACCCGTTTTTTGCCTCAAGGAACTTATAATCATGGGTTTTCAAGGTCGTAGTCATCAGGTTACGTACCGGAGTATCATCCTCTACCACCAATATAACAGGATTATTCATTCACATGTACCTCCTCCATGGGCAATGATATGATAAAGCAACATCCGGTGGGATGATTATCCACAAGGGTGATGGTTCCTTTATGCGCTTCAATGATTGATTTACAAAGGGCAAGACCCAGGCCGAGGCCCCTGCGTCCATCTGCCACCTTATTCTGCCCGGTATAAAACATCTCAAAAATATGTGGTTTCACACTGTCGGGGATCCCGGACCCGTTATCACAGACGCTGATAACAACAGAATCCTCCCTGCGTTCGCATTGGATACAGATTTCCGAACCCACCGGTGTGTTTTTTATCGCATTGTTTATAAGGTTAATCAGCACCTGCATGATCAATCTGCTGTCCATCTTCACCAATAGAATCTCATCACTGCTTGAAACCCTTACCTGATGCTGGCTCACATTTCTGTCAACATGCTTTAAGGCTTCCTCGATCACGTCGCTGATGATGTCCAGGGATAGATGAAGGTCCATCTGTCCGTTTTCTATGCGGGAGATAAATAACAGGTTCTCCACAAGGTCGATCAGCCATTCGGAATCATCATAGATATCTGAGAAAATCTGCATCAGGGTACTGTCACTCATCTGAGAATAATGGTATAAGAGATTGCTTGCGTTCCCTGATATGGAAGTGAGGGGAGTACGGATATCATGGGAAACGGAACGAAGCAGATTAGATCTGAGCTGTTCATTTCTCGCCAGAACAGAAGCCTTCTCTCTCTCCTCCGCATTTCTTAGATTATCCAGGGCAAGGGAACATTCTCCCAATATTGACATAAAAACACTATTCTCAAATGCTTCCAGGGGAACTCCATTCAGGTGGAGAACAATGATGCCGTAGCAATGGTCATTCTGACAGATGGGATGATACTGGGCTTTGGCCTGGCTGTAGTTTTCCGTGTAGACACCGGCAGCCTGCTGCTTGTCATGCACCCATTCCGCTATCTTCCTTTCGTCGTCATCCACCAGTTCAGTGTTTCCCACTACAGGGGAATTCTCCAATCTGATTCCATCTCCAAGTCCCCCGCTTTCTTCCACCGGGTAGATAATTACATCCCGGTCTAACAGAGTAATAATCTGGCGGGCTGTGATACGGATAACATCATCTGCCTTCTCCGCTTTTTGAAGGAGCTGGTTGGTATCAAACAGTACCTTTGCACGAAAAGCTTCACGGGCAGACTGTCTGGCATTCATTTTCAGCCGGTTCGCCAGGGTACCGGTAATCAGCGAAGCAATCAGCATAATCATAAAGGTTACCGCATACTCCGCCTCATAAGTGTGGAAACTGAACTTCGGATCGATAAAAAACCAGTTGAACAGAAGAACACTGGCCAGAGATCCTATGGCACTGTAAAGGAAACTGGCTGTCAGCACTGAAATAACCAGAACGCCAAGGATCAGGACCGTGATGATATTGGCTTCCGAGAATCCAAACCAGGTAAATATCAGACCAACCCCTGTGGCTGCGATCAGAAGCAACAGAGTGATCACAGTATCTTTCCATGTGGGACGGATATGATCCGTCAGATGAATCCTTTCGTTTTGCTGCTTGAGGTCTGCCGCGGCATCCGGGATAATATAAACATCCACCTCCGGAACATTAATGATAATCTGTTCAGTCAGAGGTGGCTTACTCCAGAAATGTCGTCTTTTAACCCCGCTTCTTCCAACCACAATCTTCGTGGCTCCGGAGATACGGGCATACTCCGCCACCTGCAAGGAGACATCATCCCCTATGATGGTGGCGATGGACGCGCCGTTTTGTTCGGCAAATTTTATGTTATTTTGTAATCTTAATTTATCGCTTTCGGCTATATTACTGTAGTCTGTGGGCTTAATGTAAACCGCTGTCAGCGTAGCATGAAAAGCCTCCGCCATCTTGACAGCCGCCATAATTACCTTGCGGTTAGACGGTGATGGTGAAATACAAACCAGTATATGTTCTCCGGTATCTACATTTTTCTCCATATCTTTTATACCCCTGTAAAAGATTTCTCAATGTTAAAATACCACAAAACGGCCTGTTTTTCTACTGTTCCCTGATTTATTGGTCATTGTTGTCATCGATATTATCATTCACAAACCTGTCCAGACGAGTCACCGCAAAGTATCCTACAATTAGCGTTATCAATACAATCAATCCTATTACAATATTTCCCATAACATTCCCCTCCACATTAAACTCTAACATTATAGTATATGAAAACATTTATGAATCGCTTTCAGCTCTCCCAGAACAAGGATTGACTTGTCACAGGTTAAAATGTTCTCAGGCAGCACGGTATAATTCATGTGACCGTTCTCTTTGACCGCCAGGATGTTTATCCCGTATTTTTTACGTATATTGATACGGCCGATACTCTTTCCTTCCCAGTCTTTGGGAACAGGCACCTCAAAGATGGCATGCTCCTCATCCAGCTTGACATAATCAATGATATGGTTGGACGTGTATTTTATGGCAGCCCATTCCGCGATCTGCTTGTCCGGATTAATCACTTCATCCGCACCGTTTCTTAACAGGAATTTTGCCTGTCTTTCCCGGTCGGCACGGGAAACAATATATTTTCCTCCAAGTTCTTTCAGCAGGGAGGTTGTTTCCAGAGAATTCTGAAAATCACTTCCGATGGTTACCATACATATGTCATAGTTGCCAATCCCCAGGGATCTGAGGAAGGCTTCATTGGTGCTGTCCCCAATCTGCGCGTCCGTGACATAGGGCAGGATAAAATTGACGCGTTCTTCATCCCAATCCACCGCCATAACCTGATGCCCTAACTCATAGAAACGCTTTGCCAGTAAAGATCCAAACCGATTCAGTCCAATCAATAAAATAGATTTCATATTTTCAGTTCCTCCTTTACCCCACATTAATTTTTTCTACCGGGTACTGAGACATTTCCACACCTTTGCTGCTGATGGCTGCATAGAGCAGAGTCAGGCCTCCCACTCTTCCTAAAAACATCAGTACAATTAAGATCAGGTGAGCCGGCAAACTAAGAGATGGTGTGATGCCCAGGGACAGACCCACCGTTCCGATGGCGGAAGCTGTCTCGAAAATACATACTCCAATGGGTATTTTATCAAAAATGCTTATAATAAATGCTGCGGCCACTGTTAAGAAAAGATACAGGACCAGCAAAGTCGATGCCGTTTTCACGGTGCTGTCCTCAATCCTTCTTCGGAATAGTCTCGGATCTCTCTTCCGTCTGACGATAGCCATGGCATTGGCAAACAATACTGCAGCTGTCGTCGTCTTCATACCTCCTGCTGTAGATCCCGGGGACCCACCGATCAGCATAAGTATGATAATCAGGGCACGCCCTGCACTGGTCATGGCCGACAGATCAACCGTATTAAAACCGGCTGTTCGGGGTGTTACCGCCTGAAATACGGAATAGCATACCCTTTCTTTTAACGGGTACATGGAAAAATCATTAAAAAACATGATTGCTGCAGGCAGCAATATCAGCAACAGTGTAGTCATCAGAATGACTTTACTCTGCATCCGGTACCTTCTGAAATGATGTTTATGTTTGGCAATGTCATTCCAGGTCACAAAACCGATACCTCCTATGACGATCAGCAGACACATCGGTAAAACAAGCCCCACACGGTCCCCGAAGAAAGTCATGGAAGAGTAGGCTCCTGTCCTGCTGCCAGTTATATCGATACCGGCATTACAAAAGGCCGAAACGGAGTGAAAAAAGGACATCCATACTCCGGAAAGCCCGTATTCTCCACAGAAGACCGGCATCATCATCAATGCACCCAGAAGTTCCACAAGAAAGGCTACCTTAAATATAAAACCGGTCAGTTTTACGATTCCCCCCAGCTGTGGTGCAGAAATACTTTCCTGTAGTAAGCTTCGTTGCAGCAGCGAGATTTTTCTGCCTGATATGGCAGCGATAAAAGCTGCAAATGTAACGATACCCAAACCGCCAATCTGGATCAGAATTAAGATTACCGTATGACCAAACAGTGACCAATAGGTGGCGGTATCATGGACGACGAGCCCTGTCACACAGACAGCGGAAGTTGAGGTGAACAGCGCATCCTCAAAGGATGTCCACTGACCTGCCCTGGCTGATACCGGCAACATAAGTAAAAAGGTTCCGACCAGAATCAGAGCCATAAAACCTGTGATAATAATCTGGAAGGATGACAGTTTTTTTCCAAGAAATCCTACGATCATGATAATCCCCCCATTATGTTAGTTAGATAAATCATACAATGGGTTTAACAAAGATAGCATTAAGATATGACTTAAAGATATTAAAATTGCATTAAGAAAAGAAAAAAGAGAAAACCCCGGAGACCTCCAGGCGGAGGTTTCCGGGGTATGTGAGGATGGACTAAACAATAAAAAAGAAATACTTATGATCGAGTACTCTTTATGGCAGAGTACAAATCATAGCTTATGTTATATCGGATCGGTTATCTCTCTACAGGAGTAACAGATTTCCAATAATCCTGGATACTCTTTGCAAGAGCGGCACGATCAGCCTGACCTGCAAGGTATTTCTGCATCTCTGCACCGATGATGGAATAGTGGTCATCAGGGAGATAATTATAGCCGTCGATCAGAGCTTTCTGATCAGCATAGGCTTTTACAGATGCACCTAACGGATCAAGATTAGCAGCATCGATATTGGAATATGCCGGAACAAGAGCACAGGTCTCTGTAAGGAAGGCATTACCTTTCTCATCAAATACCAGCCAGTTCAGGAAATCTTTTGCTGCCTGACGCTGTTCGTCTGTAGTGTACTCGGAACTATCGATGAAGAAGTACTTGGAACCGCCACCAACAAGTTTCTGGTTGGTTCCGTCATCCATGTTCTGAGGAACAGGCATCATGCCCATTTTCTCGGAGTAGCTGTACTCTTTGATCATGGACCAATCCCAGTTGCCGCCGAACATAAAGGCGATCTCGCCTTCTGCCAGTTTCTGCTCGGAAACTTCACGCTCTGCGGAGATGGCAGCATCTTTAGCATAGTTGTACTCTTTCATTACATCGAAATAATCCATAGAGGCAAAAAATAAAACTCTGCCGAAACAGAGTTTTATTTTTTATTCTTATTGTTGTTTCTCAAAGACCAGTTCAACACCTATTATTTTTGTCTTGATATTATCACCATCATCTTTGAATGTGGCTTTCACATCACCACTACATTTGAATCCGCCATCAACCAGTTTCCAGGTAAATTCAGAAGCTTCATCCTCCCCTTCCATCGAACCTGATAGGGTGCCTGTTCCATCTTCATTAAGTACCAGCAAATACTCATCGTCCAGATCTTCTGAATCATCACCGATCGCTATGCCTTTCGCGGTCCATGTACCTACATATCTGCTGTTCTTAAGATCTTCGGTATTGCTGCTGCCACCACCGCATGCGGTGAGTAAAAGTGTTGACAAAACCAGCAAAGCAGCGAGAATAATTGAAACGTACTTTTTCATAAAATATTAATAACCTCCTTAAGTATCATAATTAAGATATTCTGATATCTATTGTTAACAGTTTAGCAGAAAATATATAGATATAACAGCTATATTAATAATAATTTTACAAAGCAATTATTATATTTTCCCTACAGAAGAGGAGCAAAAAGTCTTAGGAACAACTGCAACAGCTTTCTCCCTGCTCTCGGGTTCCGATATTCCTCCGTGACTTCCCTGGACTGGGCCATCATCTCCTCAAAATCCTTGCGAACCTCATGCACTGCTTCATAACCTGTGAACAGGCAGCCGTTTTCAAAATGATGGTACAGGCTGCGGTAATCCAGGTTGATGGTTCCACAGGTTGCAATCTTGTCATCTGCGATACTCATCTTGGCATGACAGAAGCCGGGTGTATATTCATAGATCCTAACCCCGTTTCTTACCAGGCTGTGATAATAGGACCTGGTAATAGAGTATACCAGTTTCTTATCCGGTATTCCCGGTGTGATGATTCGCACATCCACCCCCTGTTTCGCCGTAAGGCCCAGGGTATGAATCATCTCATCTGTCAAAATAAGATACGGGGTGACATACCAGACATATTCTTTGGCATATCTGGCCACTGACATATAGATATCTTCTCCCACCTGTTCTTCATCCATAGGCAGGTCTGCATAGGGGATGGCAAATCCGTTTTCCTTTGCATGATACTCATAATCCGGAAGATAGCTCTTAATGTCCGTATCATTCTTATCGTCTCCACGGATGGCATTCCACATCTCAAGAAATGTGACTGTCAGGCTCTTCACGGCATCTCCAGTAATCTTGATACCGGTATCTTTCCAGTAACCATATGGTTCCGTGATGTGGAAATACTCATTGGCCAGGTTATACCCGCCGGTAAAACCAACTTTTCCGTCAATAACCGTAATCTTCCTGTGGTCACGATTATTCAGAAACATATTTAGTCCTGGGACAAAAGGATTAAAGACTCTGCATTTAATGCCTTTTGATACCATCAGTTTCACAAAATCAGTAGTGATAAAGCCGATACTGCCCATGTCATCATAGAAGACACGGACGTCTACCCCTGCCTGGACACGGTCTTCCAGAATCTCCTGAATGCCATGCCAGCTCTCGGCATTCTCTATGGCATGGTATTCCATAAAGATAAATTTCTCCGCCTTTCGAAGTTCCTCTTTCTGAGCCTCCAGCCCCTTGGCGCCATCATCATAATAGACGATATCCGTGTTATCATAGATTGGATAATGTGATCTGTCGTGAATATACCTTGCGATATTGGCAGCTCTTGGATCCTGTTCCTTCAGCCTCTCTGCAACATCCTTGTTTGCCGGAAGATAGGGAAATAGAATTTCATCGATCTCCTGATATCGTTTTTTCATCTTAATGGTGGATGCATTAAGACCGATCATTAGATAGAGGGAGGTGCCAAAAAGTGGAAGAAGCAAGATCAGTATAATCCATGGTGTCTTCATGGCAGATGTCTTATTTTGGTTATAGATAGCCACCACCAGTAAGAGCGCAAGGATATGGGTGCCCACACTGATCCACTCAGCATAGTCATTCAGCCATACAAAACCAGCAAAAATCAGCAGGAACTCAAGTATAAGCGAAAGAAGGACAAAAATAAACCTCTTTACACCATTTTTAGAACTCGCTTTCTTTTCTATCGTTGATGTTTTATTGTCTGTCATTGATGTTTTATCGGAGTTACTCATCACACTCTCCTTTCTTCTTCTTTTTATCCAGATAACGGTCTAACTGTATCTTTATTAAAGCCGCGATAGGAACCGCCTTCACATTTTCTCCGGGTCTTTCAAAGTATCTTTATCAAGCATATCCAGGTGGTCGGCCTGAACTGTCATTTCGAATTGATGAGACACGATTTTGGAAGCACATATAATAAAATCCATAATCAGAGCCAGTGTACCTGCGATGGCCAATCCTTCATTGGGTATGTTCAGCTGAGTGAAGATAATCCCCAGACTGACCAGTACCCCTCCGGAAACCGGTGGATTTGCTATAGATAATATGATACACATTAACCCTGAAGTGAAAAACCACACCGGCGACACCGCCACATGATAGGTTTCCGCCAGGTAATAAGTAATGGAAATAGTAAGAGAACTGAAAGTGGCTGAAAACAGATTAATCCCCAAAGGATAGGCAAGATTGGTATATCTTTCCGAAATCCCCAGCCTTTTTTTATTAATTTCCAATCCTTTCGGCATAGCCATGAGAGATGAACTCGTTGTAAGGCCGATAAGAAAGAGCGGGAAAACCTTCCGAAATAAGGTACTCACTGACACTTTGTATTTCGCTGAAATCCAGATTGCGGCTACAAGCACATAGGCATAAGAAACAAGCGCCGCCGCAAATATCGGCTTCCACAGTTTGGAGAAATCCCCGAAACCGGTTTGCCAGAACAGTTTCAGCAAAGATGCAAATATAAACAGTGGAAGGAAACGGCAGATAATTTCAATCCCGCTCATAAATACAGAATACAGATCTAACATCGTGGACTGTAATGTCTCCAGCCGGTTATCCAGGTTAACGATCACCACTCCCAGAAACAAGGCCAGGACAATAATCTGCAGGGTGTTATTCTCAGAGAAGGGCAATACGATGTTACCCGGTATGATATTAATCACAATGTCATAAAGCTTCTGAAATGAATTTGACATGGAAACCTTGTCTTCAAAATGCAGATGAAAAAAAGGGATAAGGACAATGGTATATATAGAGCCCAATATCGTGGAGATAACAAGGTATCGTGTAATCACGTACTTCCCTATCCTTCCAAAATCGGCCCCTTGCCCTGTACGTATCACACTGTTGATGACACTCAGGAAAATCAGCATGGGTGCCAGGGTCATCAGCAGTTTCAAAAAGATATCCGAGATTGGCGTAAGCAGATACTGTGACAATACATCTTTTATTCCGGCAGGAATCATCGGGGCACATACCCCCAGCAAGACAGCCAGCACCAAGGCTCCCAGCAGCTGAAACTCAGTTTTTATGCCGGAGGAGGGTACGCTTAGGGTAATTCTGTTTAATCTGTTCCGGTAGTTCCATTTTGGCTGGATTCCCAGGCGATTAAGAATCAGCTCCGAAACCATGTCTCCATCCTGTTTGTCCGTGGGATCTATCCGGTCACCACCGTATGTCATCGTGATCCATGGTTTTCCAAGCCTTTTCGAAAGGGTGACCTCAATTTCCCTATCCCCTTCGATTTTTTCCGCCAGAGAAATCAATGTTTCCTCCACCACAAGTCCCATACGCAGACTGATTCCCTGCTCTACCTTGCACTCCAGAAGAAAATTCTGAACTATCTCAGAGATTTCATCAACCGATTTTAAACTGATTGGAAAGTTGCTTTTCCTGCTATACATATGATTAATAAACTCCTTTATGACTTTTCCTGACATATATGAAGGCAGGTCCTTAACCTTTACTAAAATAATTACTTTTTCGACATTCTATACAAAGCCAGCTGTACACTAACACTGTTATAGGCAGTGTTGTAGATTTTCTCATAGGGATAATCACTGGCAGTAACCTTGGAGCTGTTATTCCACCTCATTCCAAAATTACCCATATAGGTTTTCCTTCCAAATATGTAGATAGCCTGGGAGGAGGAGTTTAACTGCGGGTCTATGACATACCATTTTCCGCTAAGCTTCACGATATTCCATTGGTGGCTTGGATTAGCAGCTTTGCTGTTGGCATGAATGTACTGACAGGGTACGCCCACAGAATCCATAAGCGCTTTAAATCCCCGGGCATATCCGGAACACTGCGCTTCATGGATCCCTTTCTTATTTTTGTAAACCAGGGATCCCCAGGCTGTATTGGCCCCGTTTTTTGCCCAGGTTGCAGCATAAGTACAGTTCGCATTCAGATAAGCCTGGGCCACAATCACCTTCTCCAAGGCAGTCATATCTGTAGTAATATATTTATCATTGAATTTCTGTACAGCCTTCTTTACCTGCTTCAGTTTCTTGGAAGTCAGCTTAGGTCCATATACAGAGCCCCTTTTGTAATTGCCCTTCTTCATGGCAACCGTAACCTTTTTCAGTTTTACGGTCTTTTTACTGCCTGTGCCGGCAGAAGGCCAGGTAAATTTGCCGGCTTCATTAAGTTTTGCCGGAACCACGTTAAAAATATATTTTTTATTTTTCTGAATTCCTCCCACATAAAAATGGGTGATGGTATTGGTGTTGAAGAATTGTTTTTTCTTCCAGCTGCCCTTTACCTTCTGGTACAGAACATATCCATCCGCCTGAGTTGATTTCTGCCAATCGATGCGGACTTTTTTATTTGCTACCAGCTTTACCTTGGTAATCTTAATATCAGGCCAAGTACTCGTGCCGGCAGCAGACACCGGAATATGTGTCAGAATCAACATACAAAGTACAAAGGCTATCGTTCTTTTTATGATAATAATAGGCTTCATATCTCTCTCCTTCCTTTTCCTGCAGGGGTTTACTCTTTCTATCATTATAACTTGAATGGTAAAATCAAACAAGAATCTTCTCGTAATACAAAAAAAGAAGATGCAGAAGTGATATGTACCCTTTCTGCATCCTCCTCATATGTTACCAATATTTCCGGCTTTTCGTATCTTCCTTTTTAGTTCACGTGAAAAGATTCAAACCTGAAATGCTTTCTATTTGATCTTCACAATCAATGTGACAACCTTGGATATTGGCTTGTAGTATGAATTACCTGTAGCTGTGACCTTGATTTTGATCTTATATTTACCCTTCTTCAGGCCTTTTTTGATCTTTATCTTTTTGGTTTTGCTGTTTAATGAAATCTTCTTGGTCCCACCTACTTTAACATATGTTACCTTCCCCTGGGCATTAGAAATTTTCACATATTTACTGATCGTAAAAGCCTGGGCTTTCTTCTTGACCTTCGCGTATTTAAATGCAGCAACTTTAGCCTTTGTTTTCATCGGGTTAGTCCGAGGAGTGAACTTTGGTGTGACTTTGGTTGTTCTGTCGAAATACAAACTGCCTTCATACATCCACAATGAGATATAACCAGGCCAAATATCCAGGTCACCTGTTCTGTAGATACGCATAAGCTTAGGATTCTTCGAGATATCTAATAATTTAATCTCATTGAAAGAACAATCCAAATATTCTAATGCCGGATTATTTGATATATCTAATGCTTTAAGCTGATTGCCAGAACAAAACAATTTCTTCAATTTTGTGTTCTTAGATAAATCCAGCACTGAAAGCTTATTATCTTCACAGAATAATTCTGTTAAATTCTTAAATATCTCAATTCCTTTCAGATTAGAGATACCTTTATCATACACATTAATCTCTGTTACCTTATTTACTTCCGCGATACTGAGAGTACCGTCTTTGTTTTTATCAAAGTTGGACGATACATAACTCCGGAAGATTTTGTCCGGGAAGTTAGTTGCGTTGATCTTGTATGATTGGTCGTTGTTTCCACCAGACGGATCCGGACCATCAGATGGATCAGAGGATGTCTTCGGAATAACTTCCGTCTCTTCATAACCACAGACAGAACAGGTTCTTTTTTTCAGTCCTGCTTCAGTTGTAGTCGATTCTTTTACTACGGACCAATCAGACCAGGTATGTCCTGGAGCTTCTGTCTCCCCATCAATATAGGAATAACCGCAAACATCACAGGTATGGATAGTATATCCTTTTTCCGTACAAGTCGGATCTACTACTTTATCTGTATAAGTATGGGTCGTATGGGAATATGGAATTGAGAAATCATTTGTCAATCCACATACTGTACATGTACAGGTCAGGATACCATCTTCTTCCGGTGTTGCTTCTTTTGTAATTATTCCGTCATCCCATACATGAATATCTGTCTTTGGAATGATTTCTGTGTAACTGTCCTGACATCTGGTACAGGTGAAGGTCCTGATGCCTTCTTCTTTACAGCTGGCCTCTTTTGTTACTTCACCTTCATAATCATGGCCCAGAGCTGCCAGCTCGTTATCCTGATAGGTGTCTCCACATTTACAGGTATGAAGCGTGTATCCTTTCTCGGTACAGGTTGGGGCTACCACCTTCTCTGTATATTTATGGGTATGTTCGAGAATCGGAATTGCTTCCGTCTTTGTCTCACCACATACTGTACAAGTATAGGTTCTTACTCCTTCTTCCTCCTCTGTCGCTTCTTTAGTCACTTCGCCATTATTCCATGTATGCTCTGTCGTCTTAGGAATAGTTTCCGTGTAACTGTCCTGACATCTGGTACAGGTGAAGGTCCTGATGCCTTCTTCTTTACAGCTTGCTTCTTTTGTCACTTTCCCTTCATAGTCATGACCTAATGCTGCCACTTCGTTATCCTGATATGTATCTCCGCATTTACAGGTATGTAAAGTGTATCCTTTCTCGGTGCAGGTTGGAGCAATAACTTTGGAAGTATATTGATGTTCATGAGTAAGAGCCGGGATCACTTCAGTTTTTGTCTCTCCACACACAGTACATGTATATGTCTTTACTCCTTCTTCCTCCTCTGTTGCTTCCTTGGTCACTTCGCCATTATTCCATGTATGCTCTGTTGTCTTGGGGATGGTTTCCGTGTAACCGGCCTGACATCTGGTACAGGTAAAGGTCTTGATGCCTTCATCCTTACAGCTGGCATCTTTTGTCACTTCACTATCATAATCGTGACCCAGGGCTTCTGTCTCATTATCCTGATAAGTGTCTCCGCATTTGCAGGTATGAAGAGTATATCCTTTTTCGGTACAGGTTGGAGCTACCACCTTCTCTGTATATTTATGGGTATGTTCGAGAATCGGTATTACCTCTGTCTTTGTCTCTCCACATACAGTACATGTATATGTCTTTACTCCTTCTTCCTCTTCTGTTGCTTCCTTGGTCACGTCGCCGTTATTCCATGTATGCTCTGTCGTCTTAGGAATGGCTTCCGTGTAACTGGCCTGACATCTGGTACAGGTAAAGGTCTTGATACCTTCTTCTTTACAGCTGGCCTCTTTCGTTACAACACCTTCATCGTAAGTATGCTCTCCGCTGGCTGCTATAGCACTGCCGCTTTCCAGGACGGCATCACAGTCTTTGCAGCAGATATCTCCCGTGTAACCATCCTGTCCGCATGTTGCCTGTTTTTCATTTACCAGATAGGTTCCACCTGCATGATTTTCGGGGTCAAGGGGAGTTTCTTCTGTCACGACTTCCCCACAAACAGTACATTTATATCTCTTCTGTCCTTTTTCTGCACAAGTCGCAGCTTTTATCGTTTCCCCTTCATCAAACACATGAGATACTGTAAATGTCTTGGTAATCTTCACGGACGGCCTGTATTTTGCATAGGTTGTCAGCTGGACAGTGCCCGTACCGACAAATGTAAAATATGTTCCGTTGATCGTCATAATGCTTGTATCGGAGGATTCCAAAGCAATCTCCTGATTCTCTGCATCTGAAGGATTATAACTGCCCATGGATACATGATGGGTATCCCCTTCTGACTGGTTGCTGCTTATATAGCTGCTCCCTGAATTACCCGTCCAGTAGAACACATAATTGATACTGTCCATGGTTGTAAAGCTTGTTGTCTCCTCCAATCCGCATACGCTGCATTTCTTGGTGACAGTTGCCATATTATTGGTCTCATCTGCATAAATGATATCAGTCACAACCATGGAATGAATATCTTTTGATATATTCACGGTCAGACTGGATTGTGCAGATCTGTAGTTCCCGGTCTCTGCAGCTGTGATGGTTAATGTAGCAGAACCTTCTGCCAATCCATGGACGGTACCATCTTCATCAATCGTTGCTATGGATTCATCCGAACTGGAGAATGTCACTTTTGCATTATCTTTGACAGATACTGACAGGGTTGCTGTTCCTCCAACCTCAATTGTATAGGCGGAGATGGTTCTGGAAATGGACTGGCTCGCTTTGTAGATAGTAAATGTCTTTTCCGCTGAACCGCTGTATTCTCCGATTCCATGGATTGTGGCTGTTGCAGTTCCTGCATTTACATTATCGCTGTAAGTTACCGAGTAGTCCTTGTTTTCTTCCAATACCTCCCCATAATAATCCACGGTAACTTCCGGTGTCTTCGGTGTGGAGTCATAGTAATAATAAGACGGAGAAAGAGAGATCTCACATTCTTTCATAGTATGATTGTCTTCACCTAAGTACTGAGAAATCGATTCTGTATCGGCAATATCAGAGAGGTCGATACTATATAATGTCACTTTTCGTCCGGCAGAGAGGGTATACCATCTGATCTTGCCGTCTATCAGAACAGGCTTGCAATCAGATAATTGTCCGTCCATGGTATGAGTCTGGCCCACCGGATTGCCGTCCTTATCAATCTCAATATAATTAAGAATATTATCCTTCATCCAGAGTAACAGAAACCTGTTATCATCCAGTTTGACAAACTGTGGAGTGCTTGGTTTTTCTCCGGAATCGTAATCTGTAATATAATTCACCACCGGATCGCCGGTCAGATCTCTGGAGACAGAAGAGACGAAGATATTTCTCATACCGGATGCATTATAATCGTCGCCCATCTGAACACTGTTTCCTGCCACAAGGTAATGATCACTGGATATCTCAAACCCTCCGACACTCACACCCGTGGCATTTGCTCCTGTTTCGCCTGTAATAGAAAGCATATCGCAATGATTGCATGATTTACTGAATCCGGAATCCGAATAAGGTGACCTGTACTTGGCCAGTACCACTGATCTGGGATGAGCATCACCATGATCCACACCCACCATATATCCGTTATCCAGTTTGATAAACTGATTAAAGGAGTGACTGACATAACCATAAGATATATTCATAATTCCATAATAGGAATCCACAACTTTCATCGTATCAGTATTGATCTCTATGGTTACATTAGCCTGATGATGATACCCGTCATCTGATGCATACATCTCATGGCAAGTACGGATGAACAGCAGATGCCCGTCATGATCAATCCTTGCGGAACCTGCATCAAAGGGGATATAAGTATTGGCGCCATATAGCCCGGTGGAAGATATTCTATTCCAGTCTTTCGTGTATTTTGTCAGTCTGAAGACTTCAACAGAATCATCTTCCTCATAGTTAGTTTGCCCACTTAGGATATAATAATAGTTTTCATCCGAATAAAAAGCTCCGAAAATGGGAAGTTCGATATCGATCTCCGTCATTTTAGTTCGTTGATTCTGTGAATTATAGTATTGGGCAACATAAGAATCCGACGTATAATCCCCGTAAAAACACATGATGGATCCATCATCTCCAAGTGGAACGATATAGGAATATACCGGTGAAGACCAAGTGGAATAGTTCTGCCAACCGATGTTAGTATCTTTTGCATCTGCTTTGACAGAGACCGTAATTAATAGAATAAACATCATAATAATTATCACAGGAAGGGTAACCCTTGTAGGGCATACATGTTTTTTCTTCATCATTAACCTCCTTTTATGTATATTCTTGCGTTAATATTCTGCTTTAATTTTAGCTTCTATAAAGATATTGGTAAAGAAAAATTAATGGTCAATAACGACAAAAAATATACTGATATTGCATGAACAAAAAACCTTCTCGTGGTGCCACTGATATAACAAAGCCCCGGGCTTTCACCCGGGGCTTTGTTTTTGCAAGTATGACTTGTATTTCCTTATCTCGTTTTATTCATCGTCATCCTCTTCGTCGTCATCAAAGAGGCTTACGAGAACTTCCATGTTTTCCTTGTCACTATAGATATCATTTAACGCATCCAGGCACAGAGCGATATATCCCTGCTCATCCAAAGAAGAAACTATTTCTTCAAGGTTCTCGATGACAAAATCATACATCTCTCTGGTTTCTTCATTCTTATTCATCTGGAATTGAATGCAGGAAGCGATGTGTTTCACCAGGCAGGAGCTTAGAAACTGCTCCCAGAAAGATGCGAACTCCATGTCGCCATCTTCATCAATCACCGGAATACATAGGGCTTCCACCACATTTTTCTTCTGGGTCTTACACAAACGAAGAAAATCGTCAATAGCCTGCTCATTGCATTCACAATAAAGGTTCCCCGCATTCGGATTTAAGTAATATAAGCCATCGGTAACCTGAGGAAGCTCCAGGAAGTTAGGATGGTGCAACATAAGCATAACCATCTCCACCGGGTTGGGGAGATCAAAATTAAGTTCAATCTCTTCTTCCTGCTCCGGAAAATGAATGATATTTTTATCTGTTTTTTTTCTTGACATTTTAACTCCTTTCTCAAACGGAAATATGTTTCCCTTTTCGTATTATACTATGTTTTCATCCATTATTGTAGTACGGAATCGTCAAGACGATTCCGATTGATTAATAAGCTCCGGTCTGACGCTCCCACAGGGTTGCGTACTCTCCCCCTTTTTTCACCAATTCTTCATGGCTACCATCCTCTATGATCACCCCATCTTTCAGTACAATGATGCGGTCCAGGCTGGATACGGTTGATAGCCTGTGTGCGATGACTAGGGCAGTTCGATCTTTCATCAGATTAGCAAGAGCATCCTGAATCATTTTTTCGCTTTCCGAGTCCAGGGCACTGGTAGCCTCATCCAGAACGAGGATAGGGGCATTGGTCAGGATTGCTCTGGCAATAGCAATGCGCTGCCGTTGTCCGCCGGATAACATCACTCCCCTCTCACCGGTGATGGTATCAAAGCCATCTGCCAGCTTCTCAATAAACTCAAGTGCATTGGCTTTTCCGGCGGCATTACGAATCTCTTCAAAACTGGCATCCGGCCGGCCATAAGCGATATTCTCTGCAATGGTCCTATGGAAGAGGAGAGGCTCCTGAGGCACATAGGCAATCTGTCTACGCAGGGATACCTGGGTAACCTTTGAGACATCCTGTCCATCTATACGTATCCTACCCTCCTGTATATCCTCCAGACGGAGAAGCAGCTTGGTCAGTGTCGTTTTGCCGGATCCTGATCGTCCAACCAGACCGATCCGTTCCCCAGGCTCAATAGACATGGAAAAATCAGTAAAAATGTTTTCCCGGCTGTCGGCTGCAACGGGCTCCTCCTCAGAGGAGATATCCTCAGAACGTCCGTCAGCATACTTAAAACTCAGATGTTCAAAGCTTATCCTCCCCTCGGTAACTTTAAGGTCTGTCGCATCCTCAGCATCTGCCACCAGCCTTGGCTCATCCAGGTTCTGGGTCATCTCGCTGGCGTCCCCGAAGGCCCTGTTGATGACGGTCATAGTCTGATTGATCATATTAAACCGCAGTGTCAGATTATGGGTATAAGAGAAAATCAGAATCAATGTACCTGCGCTAATGCCATACCAGGCATTTCCTCCCGCAACAAAAATAGTCTGTATAACCATAATCACAACAATGATCCCTGCCGCCACTGAAGCGCTTAAAAGTGTGGCATGCATACGTTTGGAATCCGCAAGCCTTACCTCCTTGTTGGCTGAGGTAAAGAGTTCTTTCTCATAGTTCTCCCTGCCGGAAGTCTTCACCGCCAGGATATTGGTGATACTGTCTGACAGTTCCCCTGATAATCGGTTCTGAGCAGCTGCAGCGATGGTGTTCAGTGGAAGTGTACGCCGAAACAACAACCACACCACGACCACATATATCACAAGGATAAATGCAAGTATAATGACATAAAGAGGCACCAGAGGAGCCAGCAGAACAAGAGTCAGTATCGTAGCTGAAATCAGAGGTACCAGCGAATAGTTAAACAGTTCCACCAGGGAGGAGAAAGCATTGGTAAACTTGCTGGTCTGACTGACCAGGGTTCCTCCAAACCGACTGTTATGAAAAGTCATGCTCTGATTGGAAAGTGAATCGAAAACCAGTGTCGACAGGTCATAGTAGCCAAGAATCTCCAGTTTCCAAACGGCATAGTCCTGCAATTTCGAACAGATCTGCCCCACAACATTTGCCATCACCAGAAGGATTATGGCAGGCAAAAAAGTAATCAGCACCTTTTCCTTCGCCACATTTCCCTCACTGACCTGATCAATGATCTTCGACACAGCCTGGGCATTGAGAAAGGTCAGACAATAAGTATATCCAAATGAGGTAAGGATTCCCAGGAAAAAGAAGGGCCAATGTTTCAGGACGGTCCTGCCGTAATAATATATAGTTCTGCTCGCAGTATTTTTCTTCATTTTTTCCCTCAGTAATTAGCTATCTTTCTATAATTAGTGAATTATTTTTTTCAATCCCTGTTTGACTGTATTATAACGTAATCCTCTTCTTAATTCATCAAAAATTCAAAAACAGAATGTTTAACATTCTCTCTTTTTGTGGTTATCCAAAAATATACATGATATTATATAAGTAGCTAAAGGATCGTTTTTCTACTTGTGTTTTATGGATATTTTTATAATAAGAAGGAGGTAGAGGGAATGAACAGGGCCAAAAAAATGATAGCATCTATATTTTTCACAGCTGTTATAATGATTTCTTTGATTCTTGTTTTGGAAGCACAGACTGTGTATGCCAAGGGCGATGAAGACTATGGAACCACAGGTGACTGCAAATGGAATTATTATAAGGATGAATATGGCAGATATATTCTTAATATTTACTGCGTGAACAAGACCGGCGGGCGGATGGAAGACTATACGTTAATTTCGGGAGAATCTTCATCACCCTGGGCTAAATACCGTACCCAGGTAGATGACGTAATATTCACAAATGTTACCGAGATTGGAGATTATGCTTTTCGAGCATTTACCAAAATCTCAAAAGTTGACATTCAGGGTGTTAAACGCATCGGCGATCATGCTTTTTATGCTTGCAGTGACTTGCGGGAGATCCATATCAAGGGAGATAACTGTGAGATACAAAACCAGGCTTTTGATGAATGTGAAGGTAACGTCATGAATGTAGTCGAACTGGAAGGAGTCAAATCTGTCGGAGAGGATTCATTTGGTGAAGTAGATTGCTCTCAGTTAATACTCGGAGAGGGCCTTGAGAGCATAGGAAGGGCCTGTTTCTACTGCAATGAAAGACTGTATAACGTCACTATTCCAAAAAGTTGTAAATTCATAGACGGATTTGCTTTCAGCGGCTGTGAAAAGATGGAATGGGCCATAGTTTTGAATCCTTCCTGCACGATCGGCGAGTACGCATTTGACAAGGACTATGTCAAAACAATCTACGGTCCGAAAAACTCCACTGCCAAAGTATTTGCAGATCAGAATGGTATTACATTCCGGGCTATAGGAGATATGGGGACCGGGACCTTAGACCTTAGTCAGGGGCAACTTGATCTTGATGCAGATAAGCCTGATGAAAATGATAATATAATCAAAAATACATTGGGAGCTATCATCGTCGATGGAAAGGTAGGCGCAAAAGAAGAGACAGATTATAATAAACTCGTCTATATAGATGTGGATAAAGATGGAACTTACGATTTCACATTGGAGATCATGACTGATACTCCGGTGCATCCTCTCAGAGTATTGCAGGATTGCAGTGCGGGCGGCGAATATACATTTAAGTTGTCGCAGACAGTAATCGACGCATATGCATCCGCCAGAACGCCAATCTACGGTACACTGACCATCAGACTGCCCGAAGAACCTATAGGCAGTGCTACCGTATCCCGCATTCCCGATCAGACCTACACGGGCAAGGAAGTTATGCCTGAACCAACCATCACATTGAATGATAAGGATTTGGAACCAGGAACCCACTTCGTTTTCTCATATCATAATAATAAAAATGTCGGTACAGCTTCTGTAACAATCTATGGCAAAGGAAAATATACCGGTGAGATCACCAGGGCTTTCAAGATCAATCCAACGGGAACGTCCATATCGAAAGTAACCGGTACGAAAAAATCTTTCACGGTTAAGTGGAAGAAGCAGACAGCAAAAATGACTGCCAGGAGGATTACCGGTTATCAGATTCAGTACAGCACAAACAAAAAATTCAAATCCGGCATCAAGACTGTAACTGTCAAAAACTACAAAAAGAGTTCTAAAAAAATCACCAAACTGAAAGCAAAGAAGAAATACTATGTACGTATACGCACTTACGCAAAAATTGGTGGTAAAACATATAACTCATCCTGGTCGAAGCCTAAAAATGTAAAAACAAAATAGAAAAATCCCGGGTTTTTTAGAAACCCGGGATTAACTCTTCTTCTATTATTTCAGGATAGCGATCAAACTGAACTTAAAACAATATGCACCGTACTGTTTGTTCCGTCAGGACCTGGTTTATATTCGATAGATTCTGTGTTCGCCTCAAGAAGGGTGTAGGCCAGAGTATTGTCTGTATCCTCCGGGCGGAAAGTCAGTTTCCCGTTAATATCGGGCAAATGTCAAGGTGTTAATAGATGGTACAAGATTGAATCATTATTTATGCTTTCTCAGTTCTTCATTTGCTTTTTCGACATTAAGTCTTGTCAGGATCAATGTAATCAGGAAATTGAAAATCATGGGCATCCACAGGTACATGACGTGAAGCATGTTCATGCAGGATGCTGTCTGCACTGCTGTGCCTCCCACATATCCGCTAAAAGCTAGAAGCCAGCCTGCAAGAGCAGTACCTATTCCGCCGCCAAGCTTTGTACCGAAAGAAGTACAGGAATACATCGTTCCGTCGACACGTTTGCCCTGTGTCAGGAAAGTATACTCGGAGCAGGTAGCTATTAAAGCATTCATGTCACCCTGCAAGGGACTCATGCCGATGGCTGCAACAGCGGTACATGCCAGCATCAGCGGTACGGAACCCAGATAACCGGCAATGACAACTCCCAGTCGTCCGATGGTTCCTAGGGTATATCCCATAAGATTGAGTTTATACATGCCGCCAAACCTTGCAACCAATGTGGGGGTAAACAGGAGTCCAATAATCATCGGTATGTTGATTGCCCAGGAGAACACTCCCAGAAGATTGGCATTTTTTAGCACATAAGTCATATAGTAGATGCCCATGTTTAATGTTGCGGTATAGATCTGCATCAGGATATAAGAAGCGCAGATCATCAGATAATACTTGTTCTTAATCAAAAGTTTGAAGGCATCGATCAGGTTGTATTTCTCCTCACCGTCTGCTTCGAGCTTTATTTCTTCTCCATCTGCAAGCTCCTCGGGAGTAAGTTCCTTAACTGACATAACAGAAAGAGTATTAGATATAATTCCTACGATGGCATAGATGATCGCCACCGTACGCCATGCCGCTGCGCCGCCGCCAAAGTATGCCACCAGGCCGACCGTGATGGTTTGAATCAGCATGCTGGTACCAAAGGCAAACATAAAACGTATGGACCCCATCTGGACACGTTCGTTATTGTTTTTGGTAATCAGGGCGGTCAGAGCAGAGTAGGCAATATTATTGGCTGTGTAAAATCCGGCATTTAAGAGGGTGTAAGCGATAAAAAACCAGGCATACTGGGCTTTCGCACTGATGTCAGCCGGAATGCAGAAGATTGCCACAAGGCAGATGGCACAGCCGAAATATCCATAAAACATCCATGGACGGGCTTTTCCCATCTTAG
>JBGVCE010000194.1:0-7190 GCA_045226235.1 Anaerobutyricum sp. | reverse complement strand
AAGGCTACAAAGTTTACCACAGCCTCAGACAGGAATCCCTGTTCGATCAGATCTTCATAGGAAGAATGTCCTGATCTCTTAGACAGTTTCTGATGCTGTTCGTTGGTAATCAGCGGGCAGTGGATATATTTCGGTTCTTCCCAGCCAAAAGCCTCATAGAGGCGGGTATATTTAGGAGCGGAGGAAAGGTATTCATTTCCTCTTACCACATGGGTGATACCCATCAGGTGGTCATCGATTACATTGGCAAAATTATAAGTAGGGTAGCCGTCGGACTTGATGAGGATCATATCATCAAGCTCCGCGTTAGGCTGGCTGATATCACCATAGATCTCGTCATGGAAAGTGGTTTCCCCTTCATTGGGCACATTGGCACGGATGACATAAGGCATACCGGATGCCAGCTTCTCCTCCACTTCCTCTTTGGACAGATGCAGACAATGTTTGTCATACACACTGATCTCTTTATCCCCAACCACCTGCTTTAAGGAATTCAGTCTTTCCTGATCACAGAAGCAGTAGTAGGCTTCCCCTTTCTCAATGAGTTGTTTGGCGTAGTCCATGTACAGGCCGGATTTTACCCGTTGGCTCTGAATGTAGGGGCCGTAGCCTTTGTCCATATCCGGACCTTCATCATGGTGCAGGCCGGTCGCTTCCAAAGTACGGTAAATGATGTCCAGGGCTTCCTCATAGAATCTCTCCTGGTCGGTATCCTCTATTCTTAAGATAAAGTCTCCACCCTCATGCTTGGCAATCAGGTAGGTATACAAAGCAGTACGAAGGTTGCCCACATGCATTCTTCCGGTGGGACTTGGTGCGAATCTTGTTCTGATCTTACTCATAATAGCAATTCCTCTCTTTCTCACATCTTCCATGATTATATGATAAATATCAGGATAATTCAATCTTTTTCCCCAGGGATCCACTCATCGGTAAAAACGGCGAAACCTCTTCCCCTGCTTTTATTTGAATTAAAACAGTTCCTGTGGTACTCTTAGAATCGAATAGAAAAAGATGGACGATTCTCCCGGAATCAAACATCTCAGAAAGGAGTTTTCTCATGCTGTCATCTTTCCTATCGGTTTTGCCGGATCCCTCTGCGGCCAACGAGGCTTTCTCCAAGGGACTGGACCTTATCATATCCTTATTGGAAGACGGAGATAGTACCGCATCCAACCTGCTGACTACAGGGATGAAGGAATTTAATACCACCTACGCTCTTGTGATGGCAGGAATCACCCTGGTTCTTGCCCTGGCAGGATGTTTTTTCGGCTATAAATTATCCAGACTTTTCATGACCTTGACCGGTTTTCTTGCCGGTCTCTTTATCGGAGCATTTGTGGCCGTAAAATTTCTTGATGCATCCAATGGCATCTTCCTCTTATGTGCCATAGCAGGAGGTTTGATTTTTTCCATATTCGCCTACACCATCTATCAGGCAGGAATCTTTGTCCTGTGTTTCTTCCTCTCCTTTAGCGTGTCCGCCAATCTGGTTCCTTTGGAGGGGAGCATACGGTTTTTTGTCTGCCTGGTGATAGGATTTGTTGCAGGCACCCTGGCCATCAAATACGTAAGAACCATGATCATTCTGACATCGGGAATCTCATGTGCCTATGTTGCAGCCCGGTCTTTGGTAAAATTAGGACCGCTCACAGGAATTGCTTTCTTCAAGCAGTCTTACGCCATGGCGGCCTCATTCCTGGCTCTATGTTTCCTGGGCTGCCTGATCCAGTTTCTTACCACTTCCGATTCAGACTCCAGAGATAAAAGAAAGAAAAAAAAATAATGACAAAAGATACCGAGGGCAAAACAAAACTGTGGGAATCAATCCTCCCACAGTTTTATTTTGCCCTCGGTTAAGCTTTTTTTCACATCGATGATTCTCTGATTTTTTGATCCTCGAAATCTAAGGCCAAGCTCTTTCTCTTCCTCCACAAAGGGGCCGTCCACCAGCACATCAAGGCAGTTCAGGATGTCTTTGGTACATTCCCAGGCTGGCAGCATCCGGTTCAGGATATCCTCGAAGAGGTAACCTGTGTAGCACCATATGGTCTTTTCGGGAAATCTTTCTTTCACTTTTTTCACAAAGGGAGCAAGAGCCCGCTGATTCTCATACTCCATAGGTTCTCCCCCCAGAAGGGTAAAACCGCTAATATATGTAGGCTCCAGCAATCTAAAGATCTCCTCTTCCGTCTCTTCCGTAAAAGGTCTTCCATAGTCAAAGCTCCAGGTCTCAGGATTAAAACACCCTTTACAATGGTGAGTACATCCACTGACAAACAAGGAGACTCTGACTCCGATTCCGTTTGCGATATCTACTTTTTTTATCTCACCATAATACACAATCCCGACCTCCCCATCAGAATTATTATACGACAAGTTCAAAAAGCTGTCAAAAATGGAAGGTCCACCGATCATCCGCAAAGCAGATTTCATCCCCCTCTTTTAATAAAATCAATTCTTCCGGCAAAGCCTTTTTCCGGTTAACAGAAGTACCGTTTTTTGAACCCAGGTCCTTCAGATAGTACCCCTCTTCTTCTCCCCTGGTAATAACGGCATGTTGCCTGCTGACAGCCCTGTTTTTGATGGAAAGCTGGTTCAATCCGGCTTCACTCCCGATATAGAAAGGAAGAACCTGGATCTCTATCGACTGATCGGAATTCCCGGAAGATAGAAACGGGTTGTCAAAATTGGAGGGAAGGCTAAGAAAAACCGTCTCATCATAGGATTCTTCTCCCCATTTCTCCTGAAATTCATCTTCCCATATGTCTTTATATTCATCCCGGCTTTTTTCCCTGTCACTGCCTGTGGCTTCGAAAACTTCCTTTTTAGGAAGGTTTGTCAATCCTTTGGTGAGCATGATCACAAAGAGCAATATGACTATAGTAAGGCAAAGAGTAAGAAATATGGTAGATCCCCTGATGGAAACACAGTAACAGAGATATAAAAAAGCAGCCAGATCCACCCCCATAAACAGCAGGATGAAAATGCGGGCAGGATGGAGCTTTGTTTCTTTCCGGCAGGAATCCTCTTCTCCATGGATGATGGGCTCTGATAAGGCTCCTGGGGACAGATCATCTTCCGGATGACATATTTTATCTTCTGTCAGTTCTTCCAGAACCCTCTGACTGAATCCTTCATTTTTCAGACGGTGCAATGTGCGATAAATCAGATCCAAAGCTTCCCTGTCATGATAGTCTGCCGCCGATAGAATAAAGACTAGCAGGTCCTCAATTCTTTTCTGAGTATTCTCTTCCTGGCAGGGGGTGTAGAGCCAGAAAAAACTGCCTTTTTCATCCAGGTAAATCTCTTCTTTTCTAAAGCTTACCTGATCCAGGGAAAGCATGTAATCCTCGATATCTTTTACAAGCTGACGAAGTCCCTCCAACATCCTCCGGAATTCCCCATAACCTATCTTTCCGGGTTTCACCCAGTTTGGAAAGGAGCAGCGTCCTGTAATCTCATAATATACTGTCTTTACCCCATCCGTATCCCTGATTTGCATGGGCAGAAAGGATTCCGGCCTATTAAGACGGATCATGGGTACTTCCGTGGTCACATAATATTGATTTTCTATACAATCACAGACCGTATATATATGCAGGTCTTCCTTCACTAATTCTATCTTCCATTCCTCCTTCCCGGTCATTCTCCCAATAAGGCTTTTCGTTTCCAGGGCAAATTCAATCGGAATCGTCTTGACGATTCCGCGCGAGTTGCGCGATGTCGAAGACATCTTCCTATGCGCACAGCACGGAACCATCCACTGGAAGGTTCCTTTGCACACTTAGGCGTCTGCGATGCGCCGCAGGCTTCATCAAATGGAGATTGAGATTCCACCTGATGTAAGCGAACAATCTCCCACCTGTAGAGGAGGGAGTCTCAATCCCATCTGATGATATTCCCGTCTACTGTGCCAGCAGCCGGACCCAGTCTTCACGGTTGTCAACAGCTACTTTTGATGTATCCGTGAAGCTAAGACCTTTTCCTCCAAGGTAGAACCGAATATCCGCTTTTACCGTAACAGTGCCAAGAGAAACCGTCAGATCAGATGAATACAGATCAGCAAGAAGCAGCCGTTCACGGATTCTCTTTCTTAACAAATCTTCCTGTCTTGAGCCAGGATTCTTCCCGACCTGCCTCCATTCCCGGGAAACTTCCCGGGCACACCGGATGGTCTCACTTCGAATTACCCCCATATCAAAGAAAAAAAAGAATAGCAAAATACTTCCCATGATCATGACCCATATCATGGGGACGATAACTGTAGTCTCCACCACCGTGGCCCCATCTTCCCCAATCCGGATATCATTAATTATTCTGCATGTTTTTTCCCACATTCTGAACATATCCTCATCCCTGAAACCTCGCTCTTTTTCATCAGACGAACAGAGCGTTTTAATCCACTGCAAGACAAAGTTGAATGGTAACAATCACCGTACTTGGTGTAATAAAGCTGTGTTGGCTGCTGCCCGGCCCGGATACACTTCTCACATTTGCGGTAGCGGCCGCTGCCCAGGACTTTTTTCACCTGCTTAGGATCGGTCAGACTAATCGTCAGGTGGCTGCAGCTTAGGCTGGTATGATACACTTTACCATACTGGGCCACATACACCGTGTCAGCCCCTTCCTCCTCCTCATTCTCATCATGAGAGGTATAGCCGGTAAATTTTCTGCAGGAAACCTGTATGGAGCGCCGAAGAACAAACCACTTAAAAAAGGGCACCGGCACTTTAAGAGCATAACTGGCTTTTAAGCTGATACTATCCTCCGAAGATTCCGGTGATAACAGGATACCACCCCTGCCTCCCAGCACAAAGGAAGAACTAACGGCCTTCTTATCCAGACAATTTGTAAAAACTACTTTCGTATTCAGCATACCTCCCAGTTTTTTAAGTTTCTTCCGGGTATCATTTTCCTCCTTTTCCCCGTTGGGAGACTTTTTCTTAGGCACAGATTCCTGCTTGGCATAGACGCGGGCGGTCTGTACCGTCGCATGGAAAATGGCCGTCTCTGCCAGGATAAACTGGGCTATGGTACACAAGGTACATATAGCACAGAGAAAAAAAGGAAGTACCAGGGCCGCCTCCACAGTGGCGGACCCCCTGGTCCGGTTGACAGGGCGGGGAGTCATGTCTTCTGATCCTGATCGTGCCTGTGCCTGGAGAGCTGTTTTATTATTCATAAATCGTTTGCCTTTCATAGGATCTGACATATCCCCCTCACCCTCCTTTTCCTCTTATAATAGCTTATCGGTATGATACGGTCCTGCTTAGATGAAGGAAGTAGTTTCCTTCATTGGTCAGTCCAAATGCAATCAGCCTCCGGTAAAAGGGAGTCCAGGAGTGATCTCCCGTCCAGGAGAAAGAAAAAATGCATTCTTTCATCAGAAATTCCGGTTCTTCCAGGGTGATATTACACTGCATGATGTCCATCATACGATATAATAATCTTCGTCCTACAGACCTTACCAGAAGTAATAAAGCCAGGTACTGCTGGTAATTGGCTCCTTTTCCTACTTTTATAATCTCAGACCGGTTTTTTATCTTTGTGACTGCATTGGAGAAAGACAGGTTCCAATTATCCCGTGTTTTTATCAAGGCCACTTTCTCCCCGGAGAACAAAGCCCTTACCTCCAGCAGAGATTCCCCGCAGCTAAGGGAGGAGATCAGTAACATGGATACCGCTTCCGACCCTTCGGGCAGACCAAATAATCCGCACAATGCCATCGCCATAAGGTCTGCCTCTGCCTTGATTTCCCCATCGCTTAGAGCATACGAATAGTTAGTAAGAAAGCGCATCAGAAACATCTGATCCGCCACGTACTTCAGGTTCGCTTTATCCTTTGTCTTCCCTCCGATCAGATACTCTATCTCATAGTCCAACCGGTGATCTTTCTCCCTGTCCTCCTTTTTATAGTGGGTAAAACACTCAAAAATATAAGGAATCAGATACCCATCGGAACTGATCAGGGCATCGTTTTTCAGAGTTCCTATCCCTTCCTTGCATAGGTTTTTCAACTGGGAGAGACCGGTGACAGAGAAATCTTCCAGGCGGAAGGCAATCCTGTCACTCCAGCGGTTTCCGGAAGGCAAGGATTTCCTGGAATCCAGTTGAAGGGACGAGATGGTGCTTTGGTCATCCACCACATAGAGAAGAATTCCCGAATGCAGAATAGATCCCAATAGTTTTTTCCATTCTTTCCAGTTTTTTCTGACCTGCTTTTCCTTCTGGGATACTACCGGGCTCCCGGAAGTTGAAGGGGATGAGGAGGTGACTCCTTCCTCCACATGGGATAGTATCTCCTCTGGAGAAGGATTCTCCAGACTCTTTTGCAGTTCATTCAATATCTCCGGCAGCTTCTTTATCCCCTGACAGGCCTCCCATCTTTTAATCTGATCCAGCAAGGCCTTCCCGTCATCATCCAGAGCTTTTTTGCTGGAATCCAGACTGATTTCCGAATCCAGGCCGGCGAAAAAACCTGCTGATGACAATAGATTCTCCACGGATTTCTTCCCATCTGAGACAATGTGGGCTTCTTCTCTGGGATCCATCAGGAAAACATGGTATCTGTCAAAGAGGGGCCTGTCATATTGGGCGAGAATATCCTCCCCCGCCAGATCAAAAGCCTCCTCCACCATGGATACCTTGGCATATTCCCTCATTCCTCCGAAAACCAGGAAGCCAACGCCCAGCATCAGGAAGAAAAGCAAGGAAAGGAAGACTGTGATCTGTCCGGAACAATCATTTAATCTTGCCCACGTTGCTGTTGATCGTATTAAAAATCGTCGAAACAACATTTTTGATGTTCGTCTGAAAGATGATCACCAGTCCGATCAGGACAACAATGATCAAAATAACTTCAACGACACCCATTCCACTTTCATCCGATAAAAAATCATGAAGCATCTGTTCACCTCCCATCATCTCTTGTTACAGTAAAATCATCTTTCACTACTGGTTACATGATAATGTCAGGTTTATCGGAATCGCCGGGATACAAGTTTTTTTCATTTGTAACTATATAATATAAGCCGATTCGGGAACCGGACTTATATGCCATAAAACTGCATGAATGCAGGAAACATCACCAGAACCATAGTGATGAAAAGAAGGATGATCATAGGGAATAATAGTCTGGTTGACGCTTCCTCCCCCTCCTTCCTCACATAATCAATCTGAACCTGAAA
>JBGVCE010000193.1:0-3144 GCA_045226235.1 Anaerobutyricum sp. | reverse complement strand
GATCCTGGGTGCGTCCATAACACCTCTACTGCTGCCACATGGCTATACAGCTACGTTTATCACTTTTACATGATCAAGCCCGGAAACGGGCATGATGATACTTTTGCCGGAAACAGCAGTATATTTCCTCAGGATATTGAAAGCTCCCACCGCATCTGCATTCCAGATCCTCTTTCCCTCTGTGTAAAGGCCACGATGCCGGCGGTTCGCTTCCCTTGCATACTCTTTTGATACCTCCGGGGAATCCGGAGGGCATTGGCTTGTATAGTATTCCTTCTGTCTTACAAACCGGATACCTTCTTTTTCAAGCTTGTATTTCAGCATCCCGTAGAGTTTCTCATAAGGGAGGCCGTGCAGCTTCTGATTTATCTTGCTGCCAAAGTCTGCCTGTTCCCTTATCCCGCGGATATCCCCGATCACTACCGTATGGATCTCCTGTTCCACACAGTAGCTGACCACATTCCGTGTCACCTTATGCAGGTAATCCTTGATGCAGTCTCTCTTTTTCCTGTACAGCCTGAGTACATGTTTTGATGGCCTGGGATGTTCCACTCCCCGTGCAGCCTGCCCTTTTTCCCACTGTGACTGGATACGCGCGATCTCCTTGTCATACTTCCTGGCGATGCTCAGGTACTGCCTGCCGCAGATGAAAGCACTCCCCCTGTTGTCATAACAGGTCAGCAGGTTGTGGAGACCAAGGTCAACGGACAGGTACCTTCCGTTATCTTCCTTCTGGTCTGTATCGGGGAACTCATATATGATGATGAGCCTGCATCTCCCTGTCTCTTCCGGAGGGTACACTTTGATCTGCCTGATCTTATCCATGCTCTGAAAAACCTGATTTTTCAGATAAAGATACTCGTCATGGATCTGATACTTTTTCCGCATATGCCCCTTTAACTGCCTGGGAAGGGACAGGCGCACTTCCTCCGAGCCTGCCCGGTGGACGATGCCCATCTGCATATAGGTGACAGCCATCCCCTTCTTCTTAAAATGCGGGGGATGGGGATTTTTTATTCCTCCGCTCTGCTTCAGCACATAGAACGATTTCCAGCTCTTATCCAGCTGCTTTAATACTTCCTGGGCTGTCTGGGCCGGAAGTGATTTATACCACAGGTCCCCTTTGTGTACCGATTTCTGGTAATACCAGTCCGGATACCTCTCAAGCCCCTCCTCCTTATAATGGATCCGTTCATAATTGCAGATATTCCAGAGCTTATATGCCGCATAACACATGTGGCTGATGATATTGGCATGGTCAGGAGCCAGCCTCACCACAGTATGTTTGGATAACAGCATGCTTCTCCTCCTCCTTAATAAGACTTGCTCTGGTGCTCAATATACCTGCGGATGTTCTCTTCCGATACCGAGCCGATGGTCTCTACATAATAAGAATGGTTCCACAGCTCCCCTTTCCACAGCTTTCTGCGGATCTCAGGGAACTCTTCATACATCTTCCTCCCGGTGATCCCCTTCAGGTACTTTACGATGTTGGTCACAGACAGCTTGGGAGGAGCTGATACAAAACAGTGGATATGGTCGCCTTCGCCAGCTTCAAAAAGATGGACGGTAAATCCTTTTTCTTCCGCGATCTGATGGACGAGCCTCTTCAGATACTCTTCAATCTCCGGTGAAAGGATCTTTCTGCGGTACTTGACAGACCACACCACATGGTAGTTGATATTGTACACACAAGTGCGTGCATGGATTAGGTTATCTTTCATACATATAGTATATCATAGAGCAAAAAACAAGGCAAGAAAAATCAGAACATATGTTCTAATTTTTCTTGCCTTTTCACGGCGCTTTCATCTCGGCAATTGAATAACCGAGGATTCCCGCTTAGCTTCCTAAATCCCAAAAAAAAGTCATCGGTTATAAAGGTCAGTGGGTCAGGAAATAAACTGAGAAAATGGAAGAAATAGTATATAATAGGCCGCCGGCTTAGCCGGCGGCCTCCTCATTCTTTATTCTGATTATCATGTCCTGTGAGACTTTTATGTGCTGCCGGATCAATGTGTTTGATGTCAAGTAGTACCAGATCTGTACTGTCAATTAATCTTTGGAAAGTGGAAAAAGCTGGCTCTTGTTTGGAAAAGGGTTCCCCTGCGGTATCAAGAGCAGTATGGATCCCCCGCCTGTGAGACTCTTCAAATAAAGCGGTAACAAACTCCGGCTGGAGCAAAGCTTCACCACCGGATACAGTAATCCCACCTTTTGAACCCCAGTATGTCCGATAACGTTCCGCCTTATCTAGAAGTTCCTTGACGGTTTTCTGTTGTCCTTCGCCAAGCGCCCAGGTATCCGGGTTATGGCAATAACGGCAACGCATCCTGCAACCCTGCAAGAAAATCAGAAACCGGATACCAGGTCCATCCACGGCACCGAAGGATTCGGTGCTGTGGATGATTCCTACTTTCTTCAGATTATCTTCAAGATGATTACAGGAATTTATGGCAGGTTCTTGCGATAACATCCAACTGCTGCTCCTTTGTCAGATCAATGAATTTAACTGCATATCCGGATACTCGAATAGTAAAGTTTGCGTATTCCGGTTTCTCAGGATGCTCCATGCAATCAATCAGCTTCTCGGTGCCAAAAACAAGACTAAATAAAAAAAAGAGCCACATCATTGATGTAACTCTCAGAATGTAGTGATTATTTAATTCTTATTCCATAAGATCTAATACCCGCCAGACTGAATAAAATCTTTTGGGCAAGGACCATACTGGTTTACACCCGGTTGACTATCTTTGCAGAACCATACGATAAGTACTATCACTCCAACAATCGGTACTAATAACAGAAGATACCATGCGCCGGAACGTCCGATATCATGGAGCCTTCTCCAGGCAACGGCAAGACCGGGAATTAAAACAGCCAGTGAATAAACAACATCGACTATTCTGAATAGATTGAACATAACCGAACCAGCTGTAAGTTTCATCAGTAAGCTTAAGATCATACTTACGATGATATTAAATAAACAGAAATACCAGTATTCACTTCTTCTGGCGCGGCCACTGAAGTTGGCGTAGTTTGAAAAAACGCTGCTAATTGCTTCTTGAAAAGTCATACGATTCACTCCTTTTTCTTTTGTTTGATTGGGATTTTTTCCAATCCGATTTTATCATATCTGTTATG
>JBGVCE010000192.1:0-3322 GCA_045226235.1 Anaerobutyricum sp. | reverse complement strand
GCATAAAAAACGCTCCGCTGTGGATGCGGTATTATCAGGCTTTTTCTGCTTTTTTGAATTGAAAAGAAATACTTTGTGTAGTACCATTTTATGGAGATGAAAGATGTGGAAGGAGCTGATTTTATCCAATGATGAAAAAGGCATTGAAAAGGCTGGTAATCGCATTAATTATACTTATAACAGTTGCAATAGCGATTTTTCTATCAGTTTTTCTGTTGGCAAAACAGAAGAAGATCTTTATAAATAAATGGTTTGTTGATGAACAGAACAGTACAGTCGGCGTTGATGTTTCAGCTCATCAGGCAGAAATAGATATGAAAGCGCTGAAAGAGCAGAATATAGAATTCATCTACATAAAGGCAACTGAGGGAAGCACCTGGCAGGATAACAGATTTGCAAAAAACTGGGAAAATGCAAAGAAGGCCGGATTATGGTCAGGAGCATACCATTTCTTCTCCTATGACAGTGAAGGAAAAACGCAGGCAGAAAACTTTATAAAAACAGTAGGTCCGTCCCTACAGGGACGACTGCTGCCAGCAGTTGATGTGGAATACTATGGAGATAAAGAACAAAACCCACCTGCAAAAGCAGATGTTATAAAGGAATTAAGAACCTATCTGGAGATGATCGAAAATCAGTATGGTGAAAAGCCTGTTATATATACCAGACCCGATATATATGAAAATTATCTCAAGGGAGAGTTTGACGAATACAAAAAATGGATGTCCAGTGTTTATACACCTTTAAGCTGGAACTATAAGGACGATTGGTATATCTGGCAATATCTGAACAGAGGAGAGCTGAAGGGGTACACCGGAGGAGAAAAATACATTGATCTGAATATTTTGAACAAAGATAAAGAACTGGAAGACTTAATCATTAAATAGCTGGCAATAAAGGATATTAATAAATGGATAACAACAAATGGAAAGCGGGAACTGCTTTGGTGATACTGGCCGCCTGTTTCTGGGGAAGCATGGGCATATTCGTCAGAAAGCTCGGAGTTTATGGGTTCAATTCCATACAGATCGTGGCTATCCGTGTCACCCTTGCTGCATTGGTTTTCTGTATGATCTTATTTGCAAAGGACCCTACAGGCTTTAAAATATCGGTGAGGGATATACCCCTTTTTATCGGGCTTGGTTTCGGGAGCATTCTCTTCTTTACCGTATGCTACTTCTCAGCCATAAAAATCATGTCCCTGTCTACTGCGGCAATCCTTCTATATACTTCACCAATCTGGATTATGCTGATGTCGGCACTCTTCTTTCATGAAAAAATGAACAGCAGAAAGATACTTGCTCTTGTGCTTGCCTTTGGCGGATGTGTATTGGTTTCCGGAATATCCGGGGAAGGGATTCCTTTGAATGGGTTGTTGTTTGGTCTTGGATCAGGCATAGGTTACGGCCTGTACAGTATATTGGGAACGATTGCATTAAGGAGATACTCTCCATATACCGTAACTGCCTATACCTTTTTGCTGGCAGCTGTCGGATCCTGGCTGATCTGTGAACCAAAAGACATGATGTTAAAGTTCGCTATGGCAGATAATCTGGCAGGGTTGATGATCCTATGCATTCTGACAGCGTTGGTAACGGCGGTAGTCCCTTTTCTGGCATACACACTTGGCCTGCAGACCATAGAAGCCAGTAAAGCCGGAATTCTGGCAACCGTAGAACCGCTGGTTGCAACGATTATTGGGATAGTGTATTTCTCCGAACCATTAACAGTGCTCTCCGGAATCGGTATCTTGCTGATCCTTGGAGCTGTAATAATATTAAACCGGAATTAAAATTGCAAAGGAGAGCCGAGATGGACCTTTCCAGGTATAACGACAAGAAGATTAAGGTTTGTTTAAATGATGGCAGTACTTTTGAAGGCTATGCTAGTCATAATTCGCGTGAGTACAGCTTTTGTGAATTTGGCATAGATTCGGAATGCCTTCAGATCTGTGAGTATCTGATAAGAGAGGAAGAAATAGAGAGAGTGATAATTATAGATCCATTACCTTCGATACGTAGCACAGAGGAAGAAATGGCTATGATTTTTTCTGTAAAAAGATCCTTCTCTGAGCATCTTAAGCGCTGGGAAGATAATGAGCTTCCTGATAAGTACGATTATAACTGCTTTGAATATTCCGCACAGCCGACGCAGGAAGAATTTGAACGAGCTCTGGATTATCAGAAGGAGAGAGGAGATACCTTCATAAAGCTGGAGGGGGATTTTCCCTTGGAAAATGATTTCGGACTCACTGCTGGCGTCACGCTTACTATGCAGCTTGCAGGATCTACGGATGGATGGGTCGTAAATGATAAAATCGACATCAGAAAGCCTGGTTATAAGGACATTATGGAGATAGAACTGAAACATTTCGGTCCGGTCTACGGTGAAGACTTTACTCTCCGCAATGCGGACCATTTATATGAATATATGGATTTCAGAGGAGCATATCTAGGTGAGAAACTGGTCGGTTCTTACTACTTTTATTCTACAGACGGATATACATGCGTGGACGGACTAATCGTGGATGCGGACTACCGGGGCAGGTATATTGCAACGACGCTCTTAAAACATGCGGTGAGGGAGGCTGCAGGAAATGTGGTCTTCTTGCATGCGGATAAGGACGACACCCCGAAAGAAATGTATGAGAAAATGGGATTTCGTGAGGTGGACCGGCTGTATGAATATCTTTCTACAGATATAAATCAATAACCTTAGAAAAAGTTCTCGCACTGCGATAAAAGGAGTGCGAGAACTTTTTTGTATCATTTTGTAATATCTATAACAAGGAAACCGGATGGAGGAAGAGTTAGATGAAATGGTCCGTCTTCCTGTACTTCAGCATTCCCTAAAAGAATCTCATGACATTTGTTTATTGATTCATGATAAAAGGTGACGGAATCCGGGGATGGATTTATGGCAATCAACAGTTTTTCTTTCTCATCCCACCGCTCATAAACCAAGGGATAACCGCTGGCATCCGTCAGAAATTGAATCTCTGTCGTACTTCTAAGCGCACTGTGAGACTTCCGCAGCTGTATGAGTAACTGCACATGTCTAAGGAGAGATTCTTCCTCCCTAAGCTGTGTTTCTACATCCGGACGGTCTTCTGAGGAATCCACCGGCAGATAAAGTTTTTCGGAAGAAGCTGCTGAGAATCCGGCATTATCCCCATTCGTCCATTGCATGGGGGTGCGGGATCCGGTACGTTCATACCCGCCCTCTTTCGATTTCAGACCATGCAGATAGCGCATGCCGATCTCATCCCCATAATAGATAAAGGGACATCCCGGCATGGTCAGCAGGAATACAAAAGCCAGTT
>JBGVCE010000191.1:0-5133 GCA_045226235.1 Anaerobutyricum sp. | reverse complement strand
CTTTACCGTCCGTGAGATCAGCGAAAAATATGATCTGCAGGTTCTGCGGTTCTTCATGCTCAGCGCTCATTACAGAAGCCCGCTGAATTTCAGTGATACCCTGGTGGAAGCTTCCAAAAACGGCCTGGACCGCATCCTTACCTGTGTGGACAATCTGAAGACCCTGGAAGAAACCGCTCCGGATCAGCCTATGACAGAGGCAGAGACCGCCAATGCAGAAGAGATCAAGAAACTGGTGGCCAAATACGAAGAAGCCATGGAGGACGATTTCAACACAGCAGATGCCATCTCCGCCATCTTCGAGATGGTTAAACTTGCCAATGTAACGGCAGAAGGTGCCGGTAAAGCATACATTTCCTATGTCAGGGAAACCATCGAGAAACTCTGCGATGTTCTGGGAATCATCACCGAGAAAGAAGAGGAACTCCTGGATTCCGATATCGAAGCACTGATCGAAGAACGTCAGCAGGCCAGAAAGGCCAAAAACTTCGCAAGAGCAGATGAAATCAGAAATCAGCTGGCAGAACAGGGCATTATCCTGGAAGATACGAGAGCAGGCGTAAAATGGAAAAGAGCTTAGAAAGCATTCATGATCATTTTCCCCTGACAGAGGCGGAATTACGCACTTATTCCGCTCTGGCCTTCGCCTATGTGGGGGACTGTGTCTATGACCTGGTTATCCGGACCATGGTATTATCCCGGGGAAATAACCGGCCTAACCGCTATCATAAGGAAGTGACCCGCATCGTAAATGCCAAGGCCCAGACAGACCTTATGAATATAATCAAACCGCACCTTAGTGAAGAAGAGATGACCATCTTCCGCAGAGGACGCAATGCAAAGACCATCTCCCCGGCCAAGAACCAGAGCCTGCACGATTATCGGATTGCTACCGGGCTGGAAGCTCTCATGGGCTATCTGTACCTGGCAGGCCGGATGGAAAGGCTCATGGAGCTCATACGGATCGGTCTGGAGGAAATGGAGGAAAAGAAACAGGAGTAGCTATGGCATACGAAGAATTTACTCTGATCGGAAGGAATGCCGTTATCGAGGCATACCGTTCCGGCAAGACCATCGATAAATTATATATCCAGGACGGAAGCCAGGACGGCCCCATCAAGACCATCCTGCGGGAGGCCAAAAAACAAAACACCATCGTGAAGTTCGTCTCCCGGGAAAGACTGGATACCATGTCAGACCATGGAAAACACCAGGGGGTGGTAGCCTACGCTGCCGCCATGGAGTACGCCCAGATCGATGACCTCTTTGCCAAGGCAGAAGAGAAGGGGGAGGACCCCTTCTTCATCCTGTGTGATGAGATCGAAGATCCCCACAATCTGGGGGCAATCATCCGAACTGCCAACCTGGCAGGAGCCCACGGTGTAATCATCCCCAAAAGGCGGGCGGCAGGCCTCACTGGAACCGTAGCCAAGGTAAGCGCAGGAGCCCTGCACTATACCCCGGTCGCCAGGGTAACCAACCTGGGCAAAACCATCGATGAACTGAAGAAGAGAGGGATGTGGTTTGCCTGCGCCGACATGGACGGGGAAGTCATGTACCGTCAAAACCTCACCGGTCCCATAGGACTGGTCATCGGCAATGAAGGTAACGGCGTCAGCCGCCTGGTCCGGGAAAAATGTGATTACGTAGTCTCCATCCCGATGAAAGGGGATATCGACTCTTTAAATGCATCTGTGGCAGCGGGCGTACTGGCTTTCGAGATCGTACGGCAGAGAATGCATCAATAATATAAAAATATAATGAAAAAAATAACGATAGCCATGCTCCAAACAGTTTGCACTGATTGCCAGCATGGCTATCGTCGATTAGAAAATAAAATCTTACCTGAAGTCCATCTTCTTGTAATCATTTACATCGCGTTTTTCTCTGAAATCTTTCAGCTGCACCAGTTCCTTGATGCGCGGCTCACGTTTCTCAACGTAATTAAGAACCTTATACCGCTTAAGCACATGCTTGCGGTATACCCTCATAACATGAGGATAACTCTCAAACTTGGAGGCCATAGCCTTGGTCACCTTATGGTTCTCTTCAAAACAGGCTGCCGCTTCATGATCAAACAGTTTATAATATGCCCTGATCTCATCATCCGGCAGAGCATCATAGATCATCTCATTTTTCATGACTGCTGCAAATGCCTGGAGCTTCTTAAGAGAAACCCGGTGTCTCTTCATGGTCAGAGACAGGTATTTATACCAGGTATTACGGAACTTGATATAATACTCACTCACACCGCCATCATATACATCCAGACCCTTACAGAAGTTAAAATTACGTCTCATATAGGTATAATCAAACAGAATATTCTGAATGAGATAACTGATAAAGTAACCGATGCGGTACAGGATAGAAGTATATTTATGATAATACAGATAATCCTCCAGATTCACATTCAGCCTGCGTATCCTGTTATTCCTGATCTTGCGGTAAGTTACAGAGATAAGAAATACAAGCAGGATAAAAGCAAGGGCTCCCACGCGGTAATAATTCCGGTAAGGACCATTCATGAATACTGATCTGGAAAGACCGTATGCACTCGCGATGATCGCAGCGAGTATGGTTATGAACATCTCAAACATAGGCGACATCCTTCCATTCTTTCTTATGTTATATCATACCTTATTCTCCTTTTAAAAACAATCGTTTTTCACGGAATCTGTGTGGAAATAATTTTGTACCGACCCGTCAGAAAATGACAAGGAAAGTACATTATGTAGCAAAAAAAGCGATGAAAAAAGAAAAAATCCGAGGGTTGTTGAAGTAATTGTATCAATAGTTCAAACATTATATGAAATAATAAATTTTGGAGTTGACAATTACCCTATGCCGTGGTATCATCTCGTTGTTGAGGATTTTTCCTTAATGCTGCTGTAGCTCAGCCGGTAGAGCGTCGCCTTGGTAAGGCGGAGGTCGGGAGTTCAAGTCTCCTCGGCAGCTTGAAGCAACAGGGTATTAAACCATGGAAAAGAGGCATGGCCGAAGGCTATGCCTTCTTTTTTATGGTTTAAAGACCCGCAAGAACACGAGTATGCAGGGCGACAGCCCGGAATAGGAGTGTTCTTAGCATGACGGGAGTGCGAAGCACGGAGTCATGCGTGTTGCTTCAAGGAAAACATGGACAAGCCGTATTTCGGCTTTTTTATTATCCAAGATTATAAGGTGAAATACCCTGGTTTTCATCAATTTGACTAACATTTGACTAACAATTCTATTATTTTCTCTTTGACTAATTTATACGTATATCAATAAACTAAAAATAAAAACAGTAAACCAGATTCTGGTCATCCCGGAAGACAAAGAAGCCACAATCGTTCTGAAGAACGGAATAGTCCTGACTGTGACAGGAAGGATCTCTGATGATTCCGATATCGGTCTCTGGGGAGAAAATATGCCAAGGCCCGTAACATCCGGATGGGAAACAAACAGCAGCATCTCCTCACAGAGCAAGATCGAAGAGATTGTCATCTTTGATGTTGATCTCAGATCTCATCTCTATGATGACGGGGAATTGAATGTCCTTGTCACATATCTTGACAGGAAATGGACAGGGAACAAGATCACGGAAGAAGAAAAGGTGGCTCCGGCTGGAACGGTCACAATCAATGGCGGTAATCTTTCCCTGCACCTTGACGGACTTGTATTTGGAGATAAACAGGATAAGGAAATTGCAATCATTGGGCGTGGATTCCGAGGAGAAAAGAACGGAACTCTTAACATAGACAGCAGTCTGAGTGTCTGGTTCGAGGGAAAAGATCCGGTTGCCCGTGATAAGAGAATTTCGACCTGCCAGAGCTTTTCCGACCAATGGCTGCATATAGGAGCCAGATAAGAAAATAATAGATTGAGATATAATTTCTCCCGGATTGGTGCTATAATTATAACGTCAATCCGGGAGGTTTTATTATGGCTGATGAAGAATATATTGTAAAAGAAAATAAGATGGGAGTGATGCCTGTTCCCAGACTGCTTTTTTCCATGGCAGTCCCCATCATGATCTCCATGCTGGTACAGGCTTTATATAATGTTGTGGACAGCATATTTGTTGCCAGGCTGAGTGAAGACGCGCTGACGTCTGTATCCCTGGCTTTTCCCATGCAGAATCTTATGATTGCCGTCGGCAGCGGTATCGGTGTCGGTACCAATGCCATGTTATCAAAGAAGCTGGGAGAGAAGGACTATGAAACCGCCAGCAGCGCCGCGGTTCATGGTATCATGCTCTCTATGATCGCTTATGTTTTATTTGCCATATTCGGCATCTTTTTTACCAGAACATTTTTTGAGGGTCAGACAGATATACCGGCCATCATTGACGGTGGCGTGGATTATCTGACTACCATCTGTGTCCTGTCCTTCGGATTGTTTGGCCAGATCATTATGGAAAGACTGCTTCAGTCCACCGGTATGACCATCTACTCCATGATCACCCAGGGGACAGGGGCCATCATCAATATTATCCTTGACCCCATACTGATCTTCGGCCTGGCCGGAGCACCGAAACTGGGGATCCGGGGTGCCGCCGTCGCCACGGTGATCGGGCAGATGACTGCAACCGTGCTGGCTATCTATTTTAATATCACTAAAAATAAAGAAATCAGCCTCTCTCTGAAAGGTTTCCGTCCTCAGGTCGGGATTATCGGAGTGATTCTTTATGTGGGAATTCCGTCCATCATCATGGTGGCAGTGACCTCCATCACGGTATTCGGAATGAACCGGATCCTCATGCAGTTTACCTCAACGGCTGCGGCGGTCCTGGGAGCTTATTTCAAGCTGCAGAGCTTTATCATGATGCCGGTTTTCGGCCTGAACAGCGGCATGATTCCCATTATTGCCTACAATTACGGAGCCCGGAGGGGAGAACGGATTTTCAGTACCATCAAACTGAGCGTGATCACGGCCATGGTCATCATGGCCATCGGTATCCTGATCCTTCATGTTTTCCCGGCACAGCTTCTGGGCCTCTTTAATGCTTCGGACCACATGCTGGCCATCGGAGTTCCCGCTTTGAAAACCATCAGTCTCAGCTTTATCTTCGCAGGGTATTGTATCGTATGTTCCTCCGTATTCCAGGCCTTCGGGAAGGGTATACTTAGTATGATCATGTCTCTCATGAGACAG
>JBGVCE010000190.1:0-8728 GCA_045226235.1 Anaerobutyricum sp. | reverse complement strand
AATCGGTATCTCGGATCCCATCCGGCCCGAGAGTACACAGATTATCCAGTCACTTCGTGATGCAGGCATCAAACATGTCGTTATGATGACCGGTGACAGTGACCGTACTGCCAAAGCCATCGCAGAGCAGGCCGGTATCACAGAATACTATTCGGAGGTTCTGCCCGAGGATAAGGCCAGATATGTACAGGACGAAAGAGACAAAGGCCGTAAAGTCATCATGATCGGTGACGGTATCAACGACTCTCCTGCCCTGTCTGCAGCAGATGTGGGTATCGCCATCAAGGAGGGCGCTGATATTGCAAGAGAAATCGCTGATATTACCCTATCCGGAAAAGAACTGGAGAAGCTTGTTGTACTCAGACATCTCAGCAAAGAGCTCCTTGCTCGCATGAACCGGACAGCCTGGTCCGGGATTGCCTTTAACGGAACCATCCTGTTAGGAGGCATCGCGGGTCTGGTTAGCCCCGGAACTGCAGCCCTTCTACACAATATGTCCACCATCGGTCTTTGTCTGAACAACATGCAAAACATTCTTCCGGAAGAAGATGAAGCTATATCATAGATCAGGGAGGAATTCTTATGATAGAATGTATGGATATGAACAATCTGCACAGAAGACTCAAGAAGATCCAAGGCCAGGTGGCCTCCATCGACCGGATGATCGAGGAGGATATTCCCTGTGAAGATATCCTTGCACAGATTAATGCCGCCAAGTCTGCCCTGCACAGATGCGGACAGATTATACTGGAGGGGCATATCCAACACTGTGTGTTGAACGGAATACAGCATGGTGATGCTGAAAAAACCGTAAAAGAATTTACCAAAGCGGTAGAACGCTTTGCAAATATGTCATGAAAAAGTGGGGAGCACATCAAGATTGATATGCTCCCCATACTTAATTTTACCAGAATGAAGTCTGCTCGTATTATAGACCATTGATTATTTATTACCGGATTCCCAGTCCTTTTTTGTCATCAGATTCACATGACCGGTTCTCTTTTCATGCATAAGCGGGACCTCAAGCCCCTCTGTGGTCCACTGATATCGAAAACCACATTTTTCCTGAACACGTTTCGACTTGGTGTTTCCGTCATAATATCCGCACCATACCTTTTCCATGCCAATATCCTCAAAGGCATGACGAAGGATTTCTCTGGCCGCTTCCGGCACGATTCCCTGCCCCCAGAATGGTTTCCCTAGCCAATAGCCAAGTTCACACTCGTCATCCCGTTCCGTCATGTCGGTATGCCCATTGAGTTTGAGCTCTATGGCACCTATCGCTTTATTATCTGTCTTCAGACAGATTGCATAAGCCTCCGAACCGTTAAAGACATTCCGGATTACATCCCTGCTCTCCTCTACGCTCTGGTGAGGCGGCCAGCCGGCAATCGGTCCCACCTCCGGATCTTTGGCATAACTGTATAGATTTTCTGCGTCATCCTCTGTCCATTTCCTAAGGATAAGGCGGTCTGTTACGAGCAGGTCTTCCACATCGGCCACCGGAAAACCTTTCTCCATCAAAAGCTGGGCAGTAACGCCGGAGCCCTCTGTTAAGATGCCGGAAAATGTACCATCATACCTCTGTTTCACCCCGCAGCTGGGGCTTCTGGATTGCAACACAATCAGCCCCGGCTGCTCTCTTATGGCTATCTCCAGACACTTTGCCGCCCCTTCCCTGAACTCCCCATCCACGATTCTCCCGTCTTTGGACTTAACCAGTCCGCCGCAGATCTCGGAAGGGACCCGCGGAGTGGGAAGGCCGCCCATCTGCTCCGGGCAGATGGGAATTGTTTCATTGCCATCCATCAGTTTCAGGACCTTCTCATTCCGATTATTTCCGCCGTTATATTTACAATTATCACCTGTCAGGCAGGCGCTCACCATGATCTTCAAAAATACTCATCTCCTCTGTTATAAACTGTAATTAATCTTTACTCCTGTCACTTAATTCGTATTATAATTCATATTTTTCATTCCTTCAATCTATCTGACCTTTCCTTTCTTGTGTGATTAGTTCCCGTATGATATGATTAAAAGCAAAAAAGAGAAGGAAAAATTATGATTTACAGGGATTTTCAGGAAATAAAGCTTTCCGCCCTTGGCTTCGGCGCTATGCGTCTGCCGGTAGTTGGTGGAGACGACAGCAAGATTGATACGGATGCCTCTATGCGTATGGTAGACATAGCCATGAAGGAAGGCATCAATTACTACGATACCGCCTGGGGATACCATTCAGGCAACTCCGAACTGGTTATGGGAAAAGCTTTGGCTCGCTATCCCAGAGAAGACTTTTATCTGGCCACCAAATTCCCCGGTTATGACCCCTCCAACTGGGATAAGGTGGAAGAAATCTTCGAAAAACAGCTGGAAAAACTGGGAGTAGACTATTTTGATTTTTACCTCTTCCACAATGTATGCGAAATGAATATCGATGCCTATCTCAACGATGAAAAATATGGCATCTACAGTTACCTCATAAAACAGAAACAAGATGGCCGGATTAAGCACCTTGGCTTCTCCTGCCATGGCAGCATGGATGTACTGAAGCGGTTTCTCGATGCCTATGGCAAGGATATGGAATTCTGCCAGCTTCAGCTGAATTACCTGGACTGGACCTTCCAGGGAGGCAAGGAAAAAGTGGATCTTCTCGATGAATGGAAGATTCCGGTATGGGTTATGGAACCTCTGCGCGGAGGTAAGCTGGCCTCTTTGGCTCCGGAATATGAAAATGAACTGAGAGCTCTCCGTCCTGAGGAGGAGATTCCTGCATGGGCTTTTCGTTTCCTGCAGAGCATCCCTTCTGTAACGATGATCCTCTCCGGCATGTCCGATGAAGACCAGCTCATTAACAATCTTAAAACTTTCTCTGAAGATAAAAAATTTTCTGAGGCAGAGATGAACGCATTGCTTGGTATGGCAGAAAAGATGTTATCCGTGGGCACTGTCCCCTGCACAGCCTGTCACTACTGTGTCAGCCACTGCCCACAGGAACTGGATATCCCAGACCTGCTTAATCTGTATAATGAACACGCTTACACCGGTGGTGGATTTATCGCGCCTATGGCTTTGAGTGCCCTTCCGGAGGACAAGCGTCCCCAGGCATGTCTCCACTGTCGCAGTTGCGAGGAAGTCTGTCCACAGCAGATTAAGATTTCCGAAGTGCTGGCTGATTTTTCTGAAAAGCTTGGAGGTTGATTTGTCGTGAAAGAAATCTATCTGGCCGGCGGCTGTTTCTGGGGTATGCAGAAGTTTTTTGACCAGTTCGACGGGATTATAGAGACGGAAGTCGGATATGCTAATGGTCCGGATCAAAAACCTTCTTATGAAGATGTCTGCCACAACAGCGGACATGCGGAAACCCTCCGGATCCTTTATGATGAGAAGCTTCTGTCATTGACAAAAATACTGGAATACTATTTTATGGTAATTGATCCGGTTTCGGTGAACCGCCAGGGAAATGATATCGGCATCCAGTATCGCACAGGAATCTACTATACGGAGGAAGACCAGCTTCCTGAGATTATGGATATCTATCAGAAAGAGCAGGAAAAGGCCGGTGTTTCTCTGGCTGTCTCCCTTGAGAAGCTGAAGAATTTCTTCTCGGCAGAAGAATATCACCAGAAATATCTGGACAAGAATCCGGGAGGATATTGCCACATACCGGAAACATATTTTCATTTATAAGAGTACGAATCATTCAAAAAATACAGCAAGGAGTCTGGGGTATAAACCTCAGGCTCCTTTTTCTTAGTCATTTGATTAACGGTATAGCTTTACTCTTTTAATTATGTATCAGGTCTCTGTGCCAACAGAAAACTCCGTATCATTAAGATATAGCATACCGTCTTGGGGAGCATCAGCATACCCAGAGCAGGCATGACTCCTGTTCCCACGGTAACCGGGAGATAAAACAAGAAGGAAAACAAGATATACAGCCAGATATGCCTGAAAGACCCGTCTTCATTTCTTACCTGATAAAACAGCCGGCATATGATAAAGCCTAAAATAATAAAGGGAATATTCCTGAGGATCCCCCAGGTTAGATTACCTTCATTGCTTGTCCAGCCATTTTGCGGGAGCAGACAAAGGATAATCCTGACTCCTGCCAGTAGCCATATCGTGAAGATACCTCTGGCCTGTCCTTTCTCATACTTGTGCATCCAGATGTAATACAGGAGCACATAGAAAATTGTTACAGTAATGGAAGTGACAAGTTTTCCCATCCCCAGATAGAAACTAAGGTCCTCAGGCACAAAATATGCCAGCACCCGCGGCAGAAGATGAAACGCATCACCGATCCCCAGAATCAGGGCTGCGCAGCCCATCATTTTCTCTGTCTCATCCTTCGCTCTGTGTAAAATCAGGCATCCGCTGATTATGGCAAAGAGAAGATAAGCAATATCAAAGATAGATTCTCCGTACTTCATCGATCATTCCCCTCTCATTTTTATGAGAGATTCCTAAGAATCCCTGTCAACTCTTCGGAAGATGCCGGCAAGTATTGCTCCGGAGATGTTATGCCATACAGAGAATATAGCGCCGGGCACAGTTGCCATAGCCAGCTGTGGAAAAGCACTTGCTGCCAGGGTGGTGGCAAGCCCCGAGTTCTGCATTCCGATCTCGATGGAAATTGCTTTTTTTCTTGGCATATCCATCCTGAATATCACCCCGATCAGGAATCCGCAAAGATATCCCAGCAGATTATGAAGGATGACGATGACAAATATGATGGCTCCTGTCGATAGGATCTTCTCACTATTATGGGATACCACCGCTGCAACGATAAGACATATGGCTGTCACTGAAACGGTGGGCAGGACATCCTTTACTTTTTCCGTGTATTTTCCTAAAAACCGGTTAATCAGTATTCCAAGAGCAATCGGTACCAGAACCACCTGGATAATGGAGAGAAACATGGCTTTCACATCCACATTTACCGAAGTCCGAAGATAAAGGTAGGTAAGAGCAGGCGTAAGTATGGGGGCAAGGAGAGTATTAATGCTGGTCATACCGACGGACATGGCCGTATCTCCCTTAGAGAGAAAGGTTATAACGTTGCTGGAGGTTCCTCCGGGGCATGTTCCCACAAGAATGACGCCCACCAACAGCTCCTCATTTAGACCAAAGGCCTTTCCCAATCCGAATGCAAGTGCTGGCATAATCAGGAACTGGGCCAGACAGCCCACCAGCATATCCTTTGGTTTGGTAAACAAAACAGCGAAATCTTCTGCTTTCATGGTAAGTCCCATACCAAACATAACAATCATCAACAGATAGTTGATCCATCCCGTCTCTATCCACAGGCATGTCCCCGGGACAAACAAGGCCAAGGCTGCCACTGCCAAAACGATTACTGCCATATATTTTCCTATACAATCACTTATTTTCTTCATAGTATTCCTTCTTATCCTCACAATCTTATTGATTTATTATAAAAGAATCTTCCGAATATTCCCGGCTTCCGGAGGAAGATCATAAGGCCATTCGATGAGTCTTACTTCATTTTCCTCACAGAGCTTCTTTTTTTGCCGATCAAGCTCCTGCCTCTGGGCCAGAGCTTCTTCCCCTCCGAAAAAATCCACCGGCAGATAATGCTGAATCCCCTGGTATTCTATAGCTGTCCTGATTGAAGGAATATAGAAATCCAGACTCTGCCTGCCAAGCCAGTCTGGCCGGTACTGATATAAGGTATCCGGATACAGTTCCCTCACTGCATGGAACAGGGATAATTCATGCTTCCATTTTGGCTTGATAACCCCTTCCGCAGTCAGTTTGGTCCGGATTTTCGTTCTCGACATCCGCCAGTTAGTTCTTATACCATCTTTCTCCTCATAGAGAGTCAGATCCTCATACCACCATTGGAATAGAGGCATGATAATCCGGGTCAGGTTCAGGAAGAATTCCAGTTCTGATGAAAAATATCCACATTTCAGGATATGGTCAATATTTCTTCTGACATAAACTGTTTTGACAGGATTATGGCAGAAAGGAATGCCACCCTGGTACCTGGCCAGCCTGTCAGGAAGATAAGGGGAGCGCAGGACTGTCCCCTCTTCCCAGAGGTGGGTCTGATACCAGGTTAGGGAGTAATCGTAGAGAGAATATCCTCCGAACAGATCCTGGTTGGCATTAGTATACAGCAGATGATACATAAGGAGAACATCCTCTATATTCCTTTTATCAAATACCGCCAGATAATGCATCTTCTCTTCGTCCGGAAAAAGATTACTGATCGGGCGGAAATCATCTGCCCTCTTACAAACTTCCCTGATGACAAAAAACTGTGAGACAAAACTTTCCGGAAAAAGGAAACATGCCTTATAGTCAGTGTCAATGTCTGCAAACTGCTCCATGAAGGCTTCGACATAAGGGTTTCCGAAAGGTTGTACGGAATCCTCGATCAGTCTCTTCGTCTCATAACGATAGGGAAGATCTGCCCAGGACAGACGGACAAGAAACCTGTCATAACCATTTGAGAGATATTCTTCCCGGATATCGTCAAAATCCTCACGGTAGGATTCATGTTCCTCCAGAAGGTCCTCTAATGTCGTGAAGGTAGTCATCTCATGATAGCGGGGGTAACGGTCCCAAAGCATTTCAAGCCGGTCAAAAGTGTAAGAATAATCCGGTTTTTCATGAATCGGTGGATACTTAGCCATCATTACTCTCCCTGTATCAGTGTTGAATATCTGCCTATATCTATAGCCTGTGTTAGCGATACCATATTATATCAAAGTTTCTGCCAAGTCTACTATTTATTTTTAAGTTTTATGAAAAGAATATTCTTATCTATAGTCAAAGCCTCATGAGGTATACTAAAAATGGGTTATACATCTGAGACGGAATGTGCTATAGTATAAAAAACTGTTTATGAGATTCTGGAGGAAAGAAAATTATGTCAGAAAACCGTGAAGCAATTCGAGATGCAAGGAGCCTTGGTCTGCCGAAGATAATCATGCTTGGCATTCAGCACTTATTTGCCATGTTTGGCGCAACGATTCTGGTACCTTTGCTGGTAAGTAAATATTTTGGCGGCGAGGGGATATCTATTCAGGTAACTTTGATGTGTGCAGGATTAGGTACCCTCTTATTTCATGTCTGCACCAAATTCAAGGTGCCGGCCTTTCTGGGATCCTCCTTCGCCTACCTGGGGGGATTTGAAACAATCTCGAGGCTCTCTGTCGGTAAATATGCTGATATGCCCATGAATGAGAAAGTATCCTATGCCTGTGGCGGTATAGTGGTCGCAGGTCTGCTTTATCTGCTGCTGGCACTAATCATAAAGGTGGTTGGTGTAAAAAAAGTAATGAAGTTCCTGCCGCCGGTAGTTACGGGCCCAATCATTATCTGCATCGGGTTAAGCCTGGCTCCCTCCGCCATCGCAAATGCTTCCACCAACTGGCCTCTGGCTTTGATTGCATTATGTGTGGTTATTCTTTTTAATATCTGGGGCAAGGGTATGTTTAAGATTGTCCCCATCCTCATGGGTGTAGTCATCTCCTATGTGGCTGCTCTTGCCATGCATTTTGCCGGATTCACCAATGCGGATGGCAGTGCAATCTTTGACTTTGCCAATGTGGCAAAAGCTTCAATTGTAGGAATCCCTCCCTTTGTCATCTGCAAGCTTGACGTCACAGCCATTCTTGTCATGGCTCCCATTGCCATCGCAACGATGATGGAACATATCGGAGATGTCAGCGCCATATCCGCGACGGTAGGTGAGAACTTTATCGAAGATCCCGGCTTGAACCGGACCCTTTTGGGTGACGGATTAGCCACAGCACTTGCAGGATTTGTTGGGGGACCTGCCAATACAACCTATGGTGAAAACACGGGAGTTCTTGAATTAAGCCACGTTTATGATCCTATGGTGGTAAGAATCGCTGCCTGTTTCGCTGTAGTTTTAAGCTTCTTCCCAAAAGTAGCGGGATTGATCGGAACCATGCCAAGTGCCATTATCGGTGGCATCAGTTTTATCCTGTACGGAATGATCTCCGCCATCGGTGTACGTAATGTAGTGGAAAACCAGGTGGACTTCACCCAGTCCAGGAACCTGATTATCGCTGCAGTAATCCTGGTCAGCGGACTAGGTTTCTCCGATGGGATAACCTTCACCGTAGCCGGAACCAGCATAACTCTTACCAGTCTCGCCATTGCCGCACTTGCCGGTGTAATACTGAATACCATTCTTCCGGGAAATGATTACGAATTCGGTAAAAATCCAAGGGGAGACATTAGCAGGGGCCTAGGAATCAACCCTCAGAATTCAGGTAAGAAACATAATGATAACAACAAATAATATGAAAAAATCAAGAAGGAGTGATTGCTAAATGAAAAAAAAGATTTCTACAATTTGCGCAACAATGTTTATTTTGATCCTGGCTTTCTCCATGGTTGCTTGCGGAAAGAAGAGCGGTAACCCTCTGACCGGAACCTGGGAGTATGATGAGGATGGTATTAAAGCAGTATATGTCTTCGAAGATGACGGGACAGGTACCTACACGATGGATACCGGCGAGAGTGTCACTTATAAGATGAAATATGAAACAAAAGACAATCATCTGCTGGTTACATACGTAGATAATGATGTGTTTGATGAGAGTGATGTCTTTGATTCCGAGTATACACTCAAAGATGACAGTACTTTAATCATCAAAGATTCCTTTGGCACAGAGATGACCTTTATTAAAAAGTAAACCAAGTACAAAAAATGAGCAGGCTCCCT
>JBGVCE010000189.1:0-2384 GCA_045226235.1 Anaerobutyricum sp. | reverse complement strand
CTGGTTGCCCTTGTTCTGGCTACATGGACGACAAATGTAACGAATGCTTACTCAGGGGGGCTTGCATTAAGTAATCTGCTGGGATTTGATGAGAGTAAATTTACTATTACAACAGGAATAGCAGGGGCTATTGGAACTCTGCTTGCCGCAATAGGACTACTTGATGCCTTTCAGGGATTTTTATCTCTTATGTCCGGTTTGATTCCGCCATTAGCCGGAGTAATTATTGCATCTTATTGGGTGATTGGTAAAGGACAAAAGGAAAATTTCAAGATCAAATCTGGATTTTCTACTGTTGGAGTCATTTCTTTTCTGGTTGGTGCAGTTTTTGCCTGTATCACAGGAGGGACATTTGCAAACTTCCCTGGTCTTGTAACAGCAATACCTCTATTGAATGTTCCGTTTTTTGTGGGACCGGTTAATGGGATCATTGTTTCTTTGCTGCTTTATGTAGTCTTAAGTAAGCTGAGTTTTAACAAATAAAAATAAAGAATAAGGAGGAATTGATTTTGCGAAAGATAGACATACCTGATATTGAAGATATTGCCCGTGGAGCTGCTCTTCTGGGAGCTGGTGGAGGTGGAGACCCCTATATTGGTAAACTGGTAGCAATAGGTGCAATCAAAGAATGCGGACCGGTTACGTTGCTTGATCCTGATGAAGTCCCGGATGATGCTCTGATCGTGCCAATTGCAATGATGGGGGCGCCGACAATCCTGGCAGAAAAAGCGATAGGAGGAAATGAATACCAGACACTTTTTAACATGGTCACTCAGTACTTTGGAAAGGAGATTTACGCCTTTATGCCCATGGAAGCTGGGGGCCTGAATTCCATGCTTCCCATTGCAGCAGCAGCGAGGCTTGGTCTACCCATGGTAGATTGTGACGGTATGGGAAGAGCATTTCCGGAACTGCAGATGGTAACCTTTACGATTGGTGGAATCAGTGCGACCCCGATGGCTTTGACGGATGAAAAAGGAAACAGTGTAATCTTTAATACCATCACAAATAAATGGACGGAAGAGCTTGCAAGATCTGTGACCATGAGCTGCGGTGGCTCTGTGGCATGCAGCTTATATCCGATGACTGGAGCCCAGATGAAGGAATATGGTGTTAAGAACATTGTCACAAGATGCCAGAAGCTGGGTGAAGCAATTCGAACTGTAAAAAACAGCAGAGATCTTACACCGGAAGAACATTTTCTGCAGTTTACAGAAGGTTTTAAACTATTCCGCGGGAAGATAACGGATGTATTAAGAGAGACAAAAGGAGCTTTTAATTTCGGCAAAGTGATACTAGAGGGGATTGGCGATTATAAAGGACACCAGGCCTTTGTAGAATTTCAGAATGAGAACCTGACTGCTACTGTTGATGATGTGATCGTAGCAACCGTCCCGGACCTGATCTGCCTTGTTGATACAGAAACTTTCTCACCGGTTACGACAGATGCACTGAAGTATGGGAAAAGGGTGCTCCTGGTAGGGCTGAAGTGCTTTGAACTCTGGCGGTCAGAAGCCGGCCTTGAACTGGTGGGACCGCATTACTTTGGATGCGACACTGAGTATATTCCGATAGAAGAACGATGCAAGGAGGGGTTTGGCCATGTATAAACTGGGGATTGATGTGGGCGGCACGAATACAGATGCAGTGTTAATCGATGAAAATCTGAATGTGATTGCGGATATTAAACATCCGACATCGAGCGATATTTATGATGGTATCCTTGGAGCGTTGAGGAAGGTATTGGAGGTATCCGGAGTGGATCGCTCCCAGATCCGGCAGGCCATGTTGGGGACGACACAATGTACAAATGCGATTGTCGAACGGAAAAACCTCGCCAGGATCGGTATCCTCAGGATCGGGGCTCCTGCTACCTGCGGGATCGAACCTATGGTGGACTGGGAAGAAGATATCTGTGAAATTGCGGCTGCAAAGACAATCATACAAGGTGGATACGAATATGACGGTAAGGAGATTGCTTCATTTGATGAGGAAGCTGCAAAGGACTTTTTCCTTGAGATGAAAGATAAAGGTATAAAGTCAATTGCCATATCCTGCGCTTTCTCAACAGTTCGTGATGAACATGAACAGCGAGCAGCCAAGCTGTGCAGGGAAATCATGGGGCAGGATGTACATGTTTCTGTTTCCAGCGAAATTGGATCAATGGGTTTGATTGAGAGAGAGAATGCAACGATATTAAACGCTGCGCTCTGGAAAGTGGCCGATAGGTTCACAGAAGGATTTGCGAAAAGCCTGGAAGATGAAGGAATCTCTAATGCAGATATCTATCTCTCCCAGAATGATGGCACTCTGATGACCATGGAATATGCCCGTCGCTATCCAATCCTCACTGTTGCCTGTGGACCGACTAATTCCATACGTGG
>JBGVCE010000188.1:0-5598 GCA_045226235.1 Anaerobutyricum sp. | reverse complement strand
CATCCAGAAGATTTTGATACCTCATCCGGAGGCATCGGGAAAATCAAGAAGTCCGGCAGCTACAAAAACCGGGAAGGAAAAATCATTTGCTGATATAGATATAGCCGGTATGATATCAGCGATTATGAAGGAAATCGACAGTGGAAAAACGGTCCGGCAGATTGCGCGTAAGCATAAGATTTCAGTGGAACTGGCGGAGGACATTACCCGTATGTACCTGACTCATCCGGGGATTGATGTGCAAGGAATCTTACGCAGGATTGAAGGCAAGGAAGGATAAGATAGGAGTTGAGATAGAATGGCAGAAAATAATAACATTTGGCTGAGTGGGGTTATGGGAGTAGTGGCAGGAGACGCCCTGGGCTGTCCGGTGCAGTTTAAATCCCGGAAAGAGGTTGCTCATTACCCCATCAAAGGAATGCGTGGGTATGGCACTTTTCATCTTCCGGAAGGATCCTGGACAGATGACAGCAGTCTGACCCTGGCAACACTGGAAAGTATCCGGAGGATCAAAGGGATCGATCTGGATGACATTATGGAGAATTTCATGAGATGGCTCTATGACGGTGAATTTACACCATATGGAGAGTCTTTTGACATAGGGCGTGGCACTATGCAGGCGATTAACCGTTATAAGAAGTATAGAAATGCGAGAAAATGTGGCGGTGATGATGATCACAATAACGGAAACGGCAGTCTGATGAGAATCATTCCGGTTTGTATCTATTGCAGCCAGATAATGCAGGAGGGAAAAATCTCTGAGAGAGAAGCCATAGAACTGGTTCACGGAGTAGGGGGATTAACCCATGCCCACATCCGGTCCAACATTGCCTGTGGTTTGTATTTCTTCATGGTTCATGAAATTCTGTCCGGAGAGGGAGATTTAAAGGATCGCCTTCAGGCCGGAGTGACCCGTGGCTTCGCTTTTTACGAGGCCTATCTGTCAGACAAGGAAAACCTTCATTATTATGACCGGCTGCAGGATCTGGACCGTTTCGCAAAGAATACACCGGAGCAGATTAAAAGCGGTGGCTATGTGGTGGATACATTGGAAGCTGCGGTCTGGTCTTTGATCACCACAGATCAGTTTGACCAGGCACTTCTGAAGGTCGTCAATCTGGGGGACGATACCGACACGACTGGCGCAGTTGCAGGAGGTCTTGCAGGCCTTTATTACGGGTACGACGCCATCCCGGAAGATTGGCTGAAGGTAATAAAACGCAGGGACTGGATAGAAGAAATGTGTAGTGGGTGTCAGACCCCCATCTCAGGAGAATAGATTTATGGTAGGTTAGAGACGTTATGATCTCGATTTATTAAAAGGGTTTGGCATATTTATCTATGCCCTTATTCTTTATAGTTTCCTTATTTTATCTTTGGCATCTAATCCCGGTATTTGTTAGCATTGCGTTGACAGCCATACTGCTGACCAGGACAAAACTCAGGGTTTTAATCGGGAGATAGATTGGAGAGGTTCAGCCTCTCCTTTTTAAATGAAATTAATATTTCCAAATAGAATAAAAATGGAAATAATATGGGGATATAGTTGACTTAACAGGTGAAATATGGTAATTTTATGGAAATATGATAAGGGAGGTGAAATGATATGAGATTGACTCTGGATGAACTGAGAGCCCGTAAGAGACTTCTTGGCTATAGTAATGAGACCCTTTCCCGGCGGTCAGGTGTACCCCTGGGGACAGTTCAGAAGGTGATGGCCGGCGTGACCAGTCGTCCGCGGCAGAAGACCATGGAAGCCTTGACGAGAGCTCTCACCGAGGAACATGAATTATATCCTCATATCAGCCCTTCTGATCAAGTTTCTTTTGTGGCAGAGCCATCTCCTGCATATGAGGTGGAGGCCAGGGAATATACCATAGAGGATGTGGAGTCTCTGCCGGAGGGGATACTGGCAGAACTGATCGACGGGAGGATCTACTACATGGCTTGCCCTTCCGTGACTCATCAGGAGATTATCGGAGAATTGTACCTGATTATTGCTAATTACATTCGTGATAAGAAAGGATCATGCAAAGTTTTTCTGCCCCCCCTGGCTGTTTATCTGAGAGATGACCAGGATTATCTGGTTCCGGACCTGACGGTCGTCTGCGACAGGGATAAGATTGATGAGAAAGGATGCCATGGTGCTCCGGACTGGGTGATTGAGGTGGTTTCCCCATTCTCCAGGAAACGAGATGCCAACATTAAGCTCTTCAAGTACCGGATGGAAGGAGTTCGGGAGTACTGGCTTATCTATCCGGATAAGAGGATTGTTATGGTTTATGTTTTTGACCAGGGTGCAGAGGACATGGACATCTATTCCTTTGAGGATGAGATATCACCTAAACTGTATCCTGACATGAAGATCCGGCTGGCAGATATAGGAGGGGCGTGACCCTGATAGGAGGTGTGAGATGAGATTATATGAACTCTTATGTCAGAACTTTAAGAAAGATAAACTAAGCCACATGGCAAAGATTCTTTATCTTCAAGGATTTTCTTCTCTTAGAAAGAAGGAACTGGCCATGGTGGTTGCCGATGAGATGCTGAAGCCGGAGGTTATGTATACCCGGCTGCTATGTATGTCAGACGGGGAATTGGAAGTCTTCCGGAAGGTGGCCAATGCACCAAATCTGAAAATCTCTGTACCGGACCACATGGCTATGGATGCCATTTCCATGCATCTTGCCTATAAGTATTGTTATTTCGATGAGGATGATAATCTCATGATGCCTGAAGAGGTAGCAGAAACATGGAAGAAGATTGATCAGAAGCAGTTTGCCAGAGAACATGATAAAGTTCTGTGGATACAGTCCTGTTACTTCTTTGTTGAGACATTTTATGTGAGAGCTCCCCTGGAAATATTCATGAAAATGCTGGAGAGGAAGAAGGGATTCCGCATTAAGGAAGAAGAACTGCGGAACATTTCCATGAACATCCCTCTCGACTTGAAAATATGTGAGATTGTAGATGATTATGTTGTGGCCATGGATATTTTTGATGATCCGGACTACTTCAGGGAGATACTCTATCGGCAAGGGGATAAGGATTATTATATCCCTACATATAATGAAATCATAGAACTGGTAGAAGAGGGGTGTCTGATTCATAAAAAACCATACCAGGATATGAAGAGATTCCTCATGAGGAGAGCCCATGTCCCGGAGGAACAAAGTAATGACCTGTTGATGGAACTGTGGGAGATGATCGTTCTGGACGATGATGTTCACGGGCCATTACAGTGGTTGCTGGAACAGATTGTGACGGATGGCGAGAGTATGCTGCGGGAAGTCATCAACCTTTATATGACCTTATATAATTCCACCAATATGCCATCTAATCGTGGCTATGCCCCCATGGATATGCCTATGCCTTTCATGAAATCGGGGAGTATGCCTACCATCATACCGGGAAGCAGCCATGCAGCGAAGCTACTTAAGGAAGCGGCCCCGGGTATCCGGAAGATGGGCTTTGAGGTGGATCTGGATGGGGACTCCGACGAGATACCTATAGCGACCTACCCTGGCGGGATCAATGGTCCTGCAGAGACATCCGTAAAAAAAGTATACCCTAATGATCCCTGCCCTTGTGGCAGCGGGAAGAAATATAAGAAATGCTGTGGCAGAAGATAAATGGAAGAAAGAGTGTATTTTTCTCAAAATAATGCTACAATTAGTATGAAAATGTATAAAAATAGCGTAGAAACCCTCGGTTGCAACCCCTGGTTGACAAATTGATAAGCCTGATTTCTTGTCTGCAACCCCCGAAAAGGATAAGATTCAGACATCAAGAAAACCGAAAGGGAGGTATCACAATGATATTAGCAGATAAGATTATCGAAAACAGAAAGAAAAACGGATGGTCCCAGGAAGAACTGGCAGAGAAGCTTGGGGTATCCAGACAGTCAGTATCCAAATGGGAAGGCGCCCAGTCCATGCCGGACATGAAGAAGATCCTTCAGCTTGCAGAAGTTTTTGATGTAAGCACGGACTACCTGTTAAAAGATGAGATTGAAGAGTCTGTTTCCTCAGAGCTTGTACCTGTGGACAGGGATCTGGGTGAAGAAGAAGTAAGAAGCGTATCCATGGAAGAAGCCAACGCTTTCCTTACATTTAATGAACGCGCCGCCAGGATGATCTCCACGGGGGTCATGATGTGTATCCTTTCTCCTATACTGATGATCGTGCTGGGCGGTTTTGCAGAGGCAAGACGGATTCCTTATAATGAATATACCATGGGAGTTGTCGGTGTAGCTGTTTTGCTTATCATGGTTTCTTTCGCTGTAGCCATGTTCGTCTACTGTGGACTGAAGGGCAAACCCTACGAATACCTGGAAAGCCAGAACATTGATACCGAATACGGTGTCTCAGGCATGGTTAAGGAACGCAGAAATGCATACTCTGAGACTCATAACCGTCTTCTGATTCTGGGCATTATGTTATGTGTGATCTCCGCTATCCCTATGTTCCTGATCGAAGCCTTCCATTATAGCCATGACGACGGCGCATTGCTGGCACTGGGGACAGGAATACTCCTGCTCTTATGTGGCGTCGGAGTTAAGATGATCGTCCTCACCTGCATCCGCCATGGGGGGATGGATAGACTTCTGGAAGAGGGAGACTATACCAGACTGAATAAAAGAGCCGGAAGATATGACGGGATCTACTGGGCCATCGTCACAGCCATCTATCTTGGCTGGAGCTTTGTCACCCAAAGATGGGATTTCACCTGGATTGTATGGCCGGTGGCCGGAGTGCTCTTTGCCGCTTACCGGGAAGTCATGAAGATGATTGTGAGAAGATGACAGGGAGGGGGCACTGCCCCTTTTTATCTGATGAGGGATAGAGATGATTATAAAAACAACATTATGTGGATCTAACCCGCAGGTGATCAGAGAGTTTTATATTGAAGATGAACGAACGGTAGGAGAACTCTTATCAGTCATTGCCATCGTACATAATTGGGATCAGGGACATCCCCTTAAGCTCATCGAGGGGGACTATGCCTCGGAGATCACTAAAAATTGTAAAGAACTCAAACAGAATAAAGAAGCGTTATACATAAGTCTGTTTGTGACGAATAGGCATAGACTGTCTGGTTATGAACATGGCGAGGAGAAGGAGGAGTGGACGTTGCGCCTGGAGATAGTCGGGGATGAAGAAACCGATATAGAGGAGCGTAGTCCCAGACTGCTTCGTTTTCGAGGACTCCATCCGGAGCTGTCATGCAGGAACATGGAGAATTGGAATTTTACTCATCAAAGGCTGATTCATGGTGATCATTATTATGGTAATCCGTCCAAGAATTCGGACAGTCAATTAGTTGATGTAAATAAAATCAACCTTCTTCTTCGTAGAAGACTTGTGATGAAGAAAAAGGATATATATTTAAACAGGAACTGTTGTCATGATTTCACGAATATTCTGAACGGATATAAAGTGGAAGAGCTGAAAAATATAGTTCGTGAAAAAATGTGGGGTATCAACATGAATCAGAGGAAGAACGATCTGATTCATGATATGATAGATTTCTATTGCCGAGGGTATCTGCAAGATATTCTGGAAGAGATGGAGATCGAAGAATATAATGCCTTCAGGG
>JBGVCE010000187.1:0-4075 GCA_045226235.1 Anaerobutyricum sp. | reverse complement strand
CATCGTGAAAGACCACCAGCTGCCCGTCTCTGGTCAGCTGGACATCCATCTCAATCCCGTAACCCTGGTCTGTAGCCCGGCGAAAGGCTTCCAGAGAGTTTTCCGGGGCCGTCGGGTTTTCATCAGGGGTCTCCCCTTTATTGGAGAAAAGCCCTCTATGGGCGATGTATACCTCCTCAAAGGGTCTCATCTTCTCCCGGCGGTCCTCGGTGATCTTATTCGGACGTATGGATAAGATCCACAGTATTGGTAACAATAATAATATAATAATTAGGTAAACAAGTGTAATGAACATAAAATTAAATGAAACTCCTAATCTATTCTTTGGACGTGATCTTCGATACGATACTTAATTCTGCCTTCTCCAGATCCAAGAGAATAACCGGGCGGACGCCCACATCCCCGCTGTTGGGGGGCAGTCCTTCATCAAGTATATATCCGTCATGGAGGATACAGCAGATCTTGCCTCCTGTCATATCATAATCTGCAAGCCACCAGTCGCTCTTTCCATTTTTTGAGAAACTTAGGCCCATGGCCTTGGCGTAATCACTGCTCTTGCTGCTTCTTCCTTCGTCCTCACCGTCTGCCTGGCTGCTAAAGCCGTATTCTGCGGCGGGATGCTGACCGTTGACATCCTGCATCCCCAGGAGGGATACCTTGTCCCCGGACTTCTGGGGGATCAGCAGGTTCCCCTCTTCCTGAGAGAAAGCCTGGGCAGAGAAGGCAACATTCAGAAAATACCGCAGTTCATAGAATGTCCTGCAATCCAGGATCTGGTCTGCCAGCAGAAGGGCCTGTCCCTTCTCCACATGAAGCACTCTCCAGCGGATGGGCTCATAGAGGAAATAATGATAAGCGTCTTCTTCACCCCAGTAATACCATCCATGTTTCCAGGCATCTTCCTTATCCTGGAAATGATTGGGAGGATAGTAGGTGGCCTCTTCTTTTTTACATCTTAGGTACCTTTCCGGCCCTAAGGTCAGGGTATGGTCATGGGCCCAGTTAGTGCTGGCAGCCAGTGTCCGGTAGACCTCATCATAGGGCAGGATCTCCCGCTGGGGGTATGCGCCATATTCTACCAGGTCCCACTCCACGTTTTGTCCGGATTTCATATCCGTATCTTTGCGGATAATGGGATTGGCGATTGTGCTTTTCCCGTCTTCCGCCTGTTTTGACTCTTCCTGTTGGGAGAGGAAGTCGGATAGTGTATCTCCTTGACTTTTTCTGTTTAGGCAGGCCCGCAGAGCCTCCTTAAACTGGGTAGCATTATGGAATCTGTCCTCGATCCGGAAGGCGCAGGCCTTTCGGATTACCTGTACCAGGGCATCACTTCCATGGACCGGACGGGGGAATTCTTCCCCATCGCACCGCCTCTGGATGGCTACTCCTTCTTCATCATAGGTGGGTATCTCAGGAAATGCCGGGTAGAAGGGCAGGGCATGATCGTTACAGATCTCATAGAGGATCATTCCCAGGGAATAGATATCCACACGGCTGTCCTTATACTCTCCGAACTGCATCACTTCCGGTGCCATATAGCGGGGAGTTCCATGCTTGGAGCGAATCGCGGAATCTATCTGCTTGGCCTCTCCGAAGTCCCCCAGTTTAAACAGTCCCAGATCGTTGACGAAGATATTATCCGGTTTAATGTCCCGGTGGATATAATGCTTTTTCTCCATAAACTCCAGGGCGATGCACATGTCGATTCCGAACTTAATTACCTTTTCCTCCGTCCAGGACACCTTCATATAATATTCGGAGAAGCATTGGAGGTATTCCATGCGAATCAGTACATCATAACCGTACTCCTTCTGGCGCTCGATGATATTGTAGTCTTTGATATCCACGATATTAGAGATTCCCTGGAGTTCCCGCATGATCCGGATCTCATTCATTACGGCCTTCCGGTAATATTCCTGGATCTCTTTTCTGGTATTGCCCCTTCGGGCCAGGGTATCCGCCTCACTCTGGGAAGGTGGAAAAGGAAGGATTTTCACCGCGCTGAAGTCATTCTCATCCAGCATATGTCTTACTTTATAGACACTTCCATAACTCCCGCCCCCCAGATACTCCGTGGCGTACCAGGATCCCCAGAGAGGTTCAAATGATTTGATTAATTTTAAGCTTCTATCGTCCATAACATGCCATCCCCATGGTTTGATTCTATCTCTCATCTTATCTATTACAACAAAAAACGTCAATACCAACCCAAGGAAAATATTGACGTTTCTTAACATTATTTATATAATATATTTACTCATATTAGTATATATCTTATATGAGTATTGGAGCACTGCTTAAGCGCAGGCGGTTGGTCATCATTTCCCGAAGGGGCGCTGAACGTCCAGTGGACGTTCGCTTAGCGCCGACCGAAGCGGAGCGAAGACGTGATGATATGCCACTTACTATAACATTACATGTGTTTGGTTTCACCATCACAGTTAGAGTAAAGTATAACAACCGCCACTCTGATCTGGTCCCTGTCAAGTAGACAGGACAAAAAAGTAAACTTTACAACGCAGCCAGTTTAATCTGGCTGCGTTGTTTTATGCAGTTTTTTTCTGTCGTTTTTCTTTGATTTTTGCCCAAAACGCAATAATCTTATTATTTTTCGGTATAGGATATTGGATTGGATGGTCACTATGAAGCGCAGCTTCTCGGACTTCCATCGGAGCAAGGTTGTTGAATCGTGATTGATATCGTTCGTAGTTGTAATAATGGATGTACTGGTCGATGGCTTCTATAAGTTCGTCCATGCTGTTGAAAGTTCTATTATAGTAGCATTCAGTTTTTACAATTCCCCAAAAGCCTTCTGTTGGTCCGTTATCGATGCAACTTCCAACTCTTGACATAGATTGCGTCATTCCTTGTGCAGACAACTTTTCTTGAAAGACCTTGCTGGTATATTGAAATCCCCGATCACTGTGGAACAGAGGATGTGCGTCTGGGTTTTTTTCGATTGCCTTGTTAAGAGTGTCAAATACAAGCTGATTGTTATTCCTATAACTTAAAATATATGATACAATGGAGCGGTCATACAGATCTAAAATAGCGCTTAGATACAGTTTTCGTCCATCCATAGGAATACGAAATTCAGTTACATCCGTTGTCCATTTCTGATTTGGTGCACTAGCAAAAAAATCCCTCTTCAATATATTTTCTGCTGTACATGGCACTGATTTCGTACAACTATGTCGCACACGACGAATCTCTGCCTTTATCCCCAACAGACCCATAAGGCGGTGGATCTTTTTTTCACTATAGTTCTTATCATGGTTCCGGTTAATGAAACTGCACATCCTTCGGTAACCGAGCGTATGATTGTATTTTTCATCGTACTCTAAAATCCACTGTGCTATCATATGATTTTCCAGTTCTTCTGTTGTTGGCCTGCGGTTTAACCATTTATAATAAGCGGACCGTGAGACACCCAACCAGCTGCAAAACTTTCCAATACTTACTCTTCTTCCAGAGTCTTTTTGATATTTTTCATAGATCTCTTTGATCGCGAGAAACTTTGGTTCTAGTTTTCCTTTGGCGAATACCGCCTCCTTTCGATTTCCTGCACTTTTTTTAATAGTTCATTTTTCATCCTTTCGTCTTCCAGTTCCCGTTCAAGGGATTGAATACGACGTTTCAGTTTCTCAGTCTCGTCTAGTTCATCTGTAGTCTTTCTCTTGCCGCGTCTGTCAGAAAGGCCTTCTTCTCCCTCTGCCTTATATTTTTTCACCCAGTTGTAAACTTGCCAGTATGCCATTTGAAATCTAGATGCGGTCTGGGCATAGTCAAGATCATGATCGATACAGTATTGTACAATCTCCTTGCGTTCCTCCAAACTTACATTTCTTTTTGATTCAGCCATATATACCTCCGATGCAACTGATGTCGTCTTCAGTTCTTTATGGCTATTATACATCGAAACCCAGGTATGTACAGTATGGTGGTTTGGAATACCGTGTTTGATTGCGAGAGCTTGCATGGAACCTTCGCCGTTCAGATATTCCTGGACAACTTGTTCTTTAAATTCCTTGGAATAGGTGTTTTTTGAAAGTGAGGGGAGTAATGCATCGGGCCC